>NZ_JAGTJY010000107.1:0-20947 GCF_018195695.1 Achromobacter sp. Marseille-Q0513
TCGTAGGACAGCTCCCCGTCGCGGCCCAGCTGGCCCAGGCTGCGCACGATGGCGTCGGTGTCCTCGGCCTGCGATTCGATCCAGTCGCGCGCGCTGGAGACGCTGGCCAGGCCGCGCCATGAGATCAGGCTGACCAGCGCCATCAGCGCCAGCGCGACCAGCACTTCGATCAGCGTGAAGCCGCGCTGGGCGCGGCGGGCGGGCGGCGCTCTCATCGCAGGCTCGACAGCAGCCCGTCCAGCTGCGCCAGCGCGCCGCCGCGCGGCGCATCCGCGTCGCGCACGCGCACGGAGACCTGGCGGAAGCTGCGGTTCATGGAATTGGTGAAGACCAGCTCGCACTCCAGCCGCAGTCCGCCTTGCGGACAGGGCTGGGTGCGCGAGCCGGCCGCGGGCAGGGTCTGTTCCAGCCGCAGTTGCACCAGCGCGTTCTGCGCGGCGATCAGGGCCAGCGCCTTGTCCTGCAGGGCGCGGTTGTTGGCCGCCATCAGGCCGGTGGCGCGCAGCGCGGCGGCCAGCGCGACCGCGATGATGGCCAGCGCCACCAGCACCTCGATCAGGGTCAGGCCGCGCTGGCGGCGCAGGCGCGTGCGGCCTGTTTGACGCGCGCGGCGCATGTCAGCGGACTTCATAGCGGCCGGCGGCGTCGCGCAGCAGCGTCACGCTGGCTTCGCCCGCGCGCAGATGCAGGACGAGCGGATCGGCGACCCACTCGGTGTTGAAGACCAGGGGCCGGGACGGATCGAGCCGGAGATCCACGGACCCGGCGCTCCAGCGCGTCGGGCGCAGGATCGGATCGCGTTCCAGTCTGTCGGCGGGCGCGGCGGCATGCGTGGACGCGGCCGGCTCGTCGGCGCGGCCGGGCCGCTCGAAGGACCAGCCCTGCGAGTCGGCCAGCCAGCGGATGGGGCGGCCGTCGCTGCGGGCCTCGCCCTGGGCCACCGCGAAGGCGTCGGCCAGGCGCTGGGCATCGGCGCGCAGCCGGTTGTCGCCCCGGCCCACGGACAGGCTGACCAGGCTGGCGGCGATGGCGACGATCACCAGCGCGACCAGCACCTCGACGAGCGTGAAGCCGCGCTCAGCGTTCCCAGGAGCCGATGTCGGCATCGCCGCCTTCTCCGCCCGGCTTGTTGTCGGCGCCGAACGAGAACACGTCGATGTCGCCCTTCACGCCGGGGCTCAGGTATTGATAGGGATGGCCCCAGGGATCGTTGGGCAGCTTGTCCAGGTAGCCGCGCCAGTTGGCCGCGCCTTCGGGTTTCTCGACCAGCGCGCGCAGGCCCTGGGTCGTGGTCGGATAGCGGCCGTTGTCGAGCCGGTAGAGTTTGAGCGCCTGCATGATGCCGGCGATGTCCTGGCGCGCGGCAACCTGCCGGGCCTGGTCGGGCCGGTCCAGCACGCGGGGCACGATCAGGGCCGCCAGGATGCCCATGATGACGATGACCACCATGATCTCGATCAGGGTGAACCCCCGCTGGCGGGCTAGCCCGCGCGCTGACTGACGCACTTTACAACTCCGGTCTGAATTCGAAGACGGGAATTGTGGACATGAAATATGACAGCAATGTGTGGTCAGCGCGCCGGCGTGATCGCGGCGGGCGCCGGCGGCATGAGGGGCGCGGGCAGGCGGCTGCTGCGCCCGCCTTGCTCGACGATCACGGCGCCGGCCTCGATGCCGCGCAGCGCGATGCCGGGCGCGATCTCGTCGCCCAGCCGCCAGGCCGATGGCGGTCCGCCGTCCACGCTGAGCACGGCCGCGCCCTCGTTGCCGGCGATCACGCCCAGCACGCTGATCTGCGTGCGCAGCGCTTCGTCCTTGCCGAACCACAGCGCCACCGGACCATTGTCGGGCGCGCGCGGCGCGGCGGGGGCCAGCGCGGGCGGCATGGCGGCGGGACGCGGCGCGAACAGCGTCGCGCCCCACAGGCCGATGCCGCCGGCGGCGGCCAGCATGGCGAGCACGCGCAGCAGGGAAGGAGCGGAGGGCAGGGCGGGGCGCAAGGACAGCATGGCGGGTGCGGCGCGGCAAGGCGCAAGCGTGTGGCGATGCGCGCGACTATAGCGGGTCTTGATGACAGGCCCGCGTCCCGGCCGTGAACGGCAGCGGCGCGCCGATGGTCTTCGAGGCTTGAAGCAAAAAATCCTGATCCGTCGATCAGCGAATCTTCCTTACCCTTAACTGACCTTTCACCTTGGGGCCGCACCATGTCGGCCATCACATCAGTGTGCTGTCACAAGGGAAAGAACCATGCAATTGAAGAACTGGAAGCGATGGAGCGTCGCGCTCGCGATGCTGGGATCGCTTGCCGCCTGCGGCGGAGACAACGGCGACGACGAGGCCGCCCCCGTCGCGCCGCCGCCGACCAAGCCCGATCCGGTCGCGGCTACCAAGGTGCTGTTCGTCGGCGTCGATGGCGCGACCTATGACGCCTGGCATCGCGGCGTGGCCGACAAGTCGCTGCCGGGCCTGGCCCAGCTGACGCTGTCGCGCGCCTGGACCGGCGGCGTGAACGGCGCGCCGACGCAGCAGCCCACGCTGCCGGCGGCGGGCTGGGCCACGCTGCTGACCGGCCAGTGGGCCGACCAGCACGGCGTGCGCGCCGATGCGTCGGGCCAGGCCATCAAGACCGCGACGCTGTTCGCGCGCCTGAAGCAGGCCAAGCCCGCGCTGCGCAGCGCGGCGGCGTTCAATTCGACGGACGTGGCGGGCCTGTTCGCCGCCGACGGCAAGGCCGGCAACCTGCTGAGCCTGAGCGACTGCGCCGGCGCCGACGACTGTGTCGCCTCGCAGGCGCGCGACCGCATCAATGAAGGCTATGACGTGGTGGTGGCCCAGTTCGGCGGACCGGCGCGCGTCGCGGCTGAGTCCGGCTTCGGCGCCGGCTACGACGCCGAGCTGCGCAAGACCGACGCGGCCGTGGCGGCGCTGCTCAAGCAGATCGCCGAGCGCCGCGCGCAGAACCCGAAGGAAAACTGGCTGCTGGTCGCCACCAGCGCCTACGGCCTGGGCAGCTCGGGCCGGCCGGGCGCCGTCGACAGCACGCCGGTGTCGCAGAACAAGACCGTGCCGCTGGCGATGAACATCGCCATGCTGGGCGGCCGCGCCGACGATGCTTCCTACGACGGCCGCTGGGACTCGGGCTGGTACGACCTGCCGAGCGCGGCCGATGTCGCGCCCACGGTGCTGGGCTACCTGGGCGCCTTGCCCGCCGCCGACAAGAACGACCTGGCAGGTTCGACGCTGTCGGGCGCCGCCTCGGTGCGCCGCACATCGGTGCGCACGTCCATGGACAACAAGCGCGTGGCGTTGAACTGGGTGCGCCTGGGCGATGCCTCGGGCGAAATCACGATCACCCGCGACGGCGCCAAGATCGCGACGCTGCCCGCCACGGCGACGCAGTACGAGGACAGCGGCTTCACCTTCACCGAGGAAGGCACGCACGTGCTCAATTACGGCATCACCCTGGGCGGCGTGACCAGCTCGCTGCGCGCCACGGTGGTGTACGTCAAGCCGCCGCAGCTGCTGTCCTCGCTGCGCACCGGCCTGACCATGTACTTCCCGTTCGAGGGCGACCTGGCCGACAAGGCGGTTGGCGGCGGCTCCATCGTGCCGTTCGACGGCGTGCAGGCTCCGGTCTTCAAGAGCCCGGGCGTGTTTGGCAAGACCTTCCAGAACGAGCGCAGCGGCGACCCCGTGGGCGCGTTCAAGTGGCAATACCCGGCCGGGCTGCTGACCTCCACGCAGGTCTTCACCATCGGCTTCTGGTATCAGTCGGACGGCACCGCCAACGACCGCTCGATCCTGGGCAACAAGGACTACAACTCCGGCGGCAACCCCGGCATCACCATCGCCCAGTGGTCCGGCCCCGAGCTGCGCTTCAACCTGGCCGGCGGCAGCCGCGTGGACATCCAGAGCCCCGGCATGAAGTTCACGCCGAACAAGCCCGTCTATATCGCCATGGTGATCGACAAGCCGGCCAAGACCATGACCGCCTATGTGTATGACAGCGAGCTGGGCTTTTCCAAGCGCTCGGTCGCCACGGGCACGGTCAACTTCGCCCAGATCGCCGGCAGCTACGGTCCCTTCCTGGGCCTGAACGAGGACGGCACCGGCAAGTACGGCGTCTGCTGCGCCGGCACCAAGGGCCCCTACACCATGTACTTCGACGACCTGGCCTTCTGGTCGCGCGCGCTGACCGAGGATGAGGTCAAGTCGCTGGCGCTGTCCGGCAAGTCGATGTTCGAACTGTTCCCCTGATGTTCCAAGGATAAAGAAAGCATGAATCTCCCCCTGATCCTGCGCTACGCCCTGCGCCTGGGCGCGGCGCTGACGCTGAGCGTGTCGCTGGCCGCCTGCGGCAGCGACAAGGACGACGACAAGGCCGATCCGGGCAACCCGCCCGTGACGCCGCAACCGCCGGCCAAGCCCGAACTGCGTTGCGCGCCCTGAGCCGCGCCCAGCCCAATACAGCGAAAGGAAAGAATTCTGTGAAGTCCGATAAAGACCTGGTCCATGCCGGCAAGCGCCGCTTCCTGCGCAACGCCGCCGCCTCGACCGCGGGCCTGACCGCCATGTCGATGTTCCCGCCGGCCATCCGGCGCGCGCTGGCGATTCCGGCGAACAACCGCACCGGCACCATCAACGACGTCGAGCACGTGGTCATCCTGATGCAGGAGAACCGCTCGTTCGACATGTACTTCGGCACCTACAAGGGCGTGCGCGGCTTCGGCGACCGCATCACCATTCCGCTGCCGCAGAACCGCAGCGTCTGGGAACAGCACAATGGCACCCGCGTGGTCATGCCGTACCACCTGGACAGCAAGCAGGGCAATGCCCAGCGCGTGTCCGGCACGCCGCACGATTACCCGGACGCGCAGAGCGCCTGGGACGGCGGCCGCATGTACCAATGGCCGCGCTACAAGCAGGACCAGTCGATGGGCTACTACGAGCAGCAGGAGGTGGAATTCCAGTACGCGCTGGCCGAAGCCTTCACGCTGTGCGATGCCTATCACTGTTCCACGCATGGCGGCACCAATACCAACCGCCTGTTCCACTGGACCGGCACCAACGACCCGCTGGCGGTGAGCAACGGCCCGTCCACCCGCAACCAGTGGGACAGCATGGGCGCGTCCAGCACCGGCTGGAGCTGGAAGACCTATCCCGAGCGCCTGCAGGAAAATGGCGTGACCTGGAAGGTCTACCAGAACCTGCCGGACAACTTCACCGACAACCCGCTGGCCGGCTTCAAGCAGTTCCGCCGCGCCAACGAACTGGCGGGCAACAACCCCAACGCCCCGTGGTCGCCGTCGGTGGACGCGGCCAATCCTCTGTACAAGGGCGTGGCCAACACCATGCCGGATGGCGGCTTCCTGAAGGCGCTGCGCGATGATGCGCTCAACGGCACGCTGCCGCAGGTGTCCTGGATCGTGGCGCCGGCCAATTACTCCGAGCACCCCGGCCCGTCGAGCCCGGTGCAGGGCGCCTGGTACATCCAGGAGACGCTGGACGCGCTGACCGCGAATCCGGACGTCTGGAGCAAGACGGTGCTGTTGATCAACTTCGACGAGAACGACGGTTATTTCGACCATGTGCCGCCGCCCGCCGCGCCCTCGCTCGATACCATCGACGGCGCGCTGCCCCCTAAAGCCGTCAGCAGCGCGCTGGCCGGCGCGTCCACGGTCAATACCGACCTGGATCGTCACACCCGGCCGTCGCAGCAGGACCCGGCCGATCACCGCGTCTACGGCCCGGGCCCGCGCGTGCCGATGTACGTGGTCTCGCCCTGGAGCCGCGGCGGCTGGGTCAACTCGCAGTCCTTCGACCACACCTCGGTGCTGCGCTTCCTGGAAGCGCGCTTCAAGATCAAGGAAGAGAACATCAGCCCGTGGCGTCGCGCGGTGCTGGGCGACCTGACCTCGGCCTTCAACTTCGTCACGCCCAACAATGAAACGCTGCCGGACCTGAAGCTGCTGACGCGCGCGAGCGCCGATCAGTTGCGCGCGGACCAGCAGGCCCTGCCGCAGGTCACGGTGCCCGATCCCAGCACGCAGGCCAAGCCGCAGCAGCGCACCGGCGCGCGCTACTCGCGCGCCTTGCCCTACGAGCAGCACGTCAGCGGCCGCGCCCAGGCAGGCGCGTCCGCAGTGGGCCTGGTGTTCGCCAACACGGCGGAGTTTCCCAAGATGTCGGTGCCGGCCTCGGTGTTCCATGTCTATGACAAGCTGCATCTGGACCGCATCCCGCGCCGCTACACGGTGGAACCCGGCAAGCAGCTCGAAGGCAGCTGGGATGCCGCCGCCGATGGCGGCAAGTACGACCTGTGGGTCATGGGCCACAACGGCTTCCTGCGGCATTTCGCCGGCGACCTGGCCCTGGCGCGCACGGCGCAGCTGGATGCCGAAATCCGCGTCTGCTACGACATCGCCAACGGCGACGTCTACGCCAAGTTCATGAACAATGGCGCCGCGCCGTGCACCTTCGTGGTCACGCCCAACGCCTACTACGTGAACCACGAGCGCTGGACGCTGACCGTGCCGGCGGGCGGGCAGGTGGAACAGGCCTGGCCGCTGGCCAACAGCAACGCCTGGTACGACTTCAGCGTCACGCTGAACGAAGACCCGGCCTACCTGCGCCGCTTCGCCGGCCGGGTGGAAACCGGCAGGCACGGCTCGTCCGACCCCGCGATGGGCACCTGAGTCCCGCCGCGCGCCCCGTCCAGGCGGACGCGGGCGCGCGGTCCATGGGACCGTGGGCCGGGGTGTCCGGCCTCAGCGCGCGGCTTGCGCCGCGCGCGCCTCAAAGGCCGCGTGGCAGGCCGCGCAGATCGCCGCGGTGATGCCCTGGCGCGCATGCTCGCGCCGTTCCAGCATGCCGATCGCGCGCGCCGAGGGCCCCAGGTCGGCCGGCAGCGGCAGAATGCGCAGCTGCGGACTCTGTTGCCAGTTCGAGCCATTGATCAGTGGCAGCAACGTCACGCCGACTTCCTGGCGCACCAGCTCGACCAGGGTCTCGATCGCGTTCAATTCCAGGAATTCATTCAACGGCACGGCCAGGCGGCGCAGCAGGCGGTCGATCTGCAGCCCGGTGCGCTGGGTGCGGTCGAAACGCAGGAATGGATTGTTCGCCAGTACCTGGCGCGCGTCCTTGCCGGGCGCGCCGGGCGGCGCGATCACCACCAGCTCTTCTTCATACAGCGCCGTCCAGCGGGTGCTGGCCATCTTGCGGCCGGCCTCGACCAGGAAGGCGGCATCCAGCTCGCCGTCCTCGACCCGGCCGGCCAGCTCGCTGGCCTTGCCCGACAGCACGCGCACGTCCAGCTTGGGATGCGCCTTCTTCAGACCCGACACCACCTTGGACAGCGTGCCCATGCAGGACACGATGCTGCCCACCGACACCGAGCCGGCCAGCTCGCCCGGCGCGGTGCGCGGCAGGCGCAGGCGGTCGTACATGTCCAGCAGCTGCTTGGCTTCGGGCAGCAGCTCGCGGCCGGCGGCGTTGAGGATGGCCAGCCGGCCGCTGCGGTCGAACAGCTCGCGGCCCAGCTCGGTTTCCAGCGAGCGCATCTGGAAGCTGACGGCGGCCTGGGTCAGGGCGACCTGCTCGGCCGCTTCGGAGAAGGAGCCATGATGCGCCACTGCCAGGAAGGTACGCAGGAAA
Source organism: Achromobacter sp. Marseille-Q0513 (assembly GCF_018195695.1). Classification (NCBI taxonomy): domain Bacteria; kingdom Pseudomonadati; phylum Pseudomonadota; class Betaproteobacteria; order Burkholderiales; family Alcaligenaceae; genus Achromobacter; species Achromobacter sp. Marseille-Q0513. The sequence goes on from NZ_JAGTJY010000107.1 coordinate 7,657, forward strand.
CGGATGGTGCTCATGGTGTCTTCTAGGGGTTAACACGGTGTTGCCGCCACCGTGGCGCAAGCCGGAATCGGGTGTGCGCGGGGCGCCGGGACGGCGGACGGAACCGGATCGCCGATTCACAAAATTTTCTTATATTACTGAACAAAAAATCAAATTGATTTAATCAAATGCCAAGAGTAATGTCATCCGGTTCAACATAACGAATCCCTTCCGCAGAGACCCGAGACATGAAAGCCTTCGACTGGAGCAATCCCTATCCCTCCGTCCGCATTCCGCTGTTCGCCCGCAACGTGGTGTCCACCTCGCACCCGCTGGCGGCGCAGGCCGGATTGCGCATGCTGCTCAAGGGCGGCAACGCCGTGGACGCGGCCATCGCCGCCGCGGCCGCCATCGTGCTGGTCGAGCCGGTTTCCTGCGGCCTGGGCGGCGACTGTTTCGCCATCGTCTGGGACGGCCAGCAGCTGCATGGCCTGAATTCCTCCGGCGTGGCCCCGGCCGCCTGGAACGTCGAATACTTCAAGCGCAAGCACGGCGTCGGCCCGAACGGGCTGGCGGTGCAGCCCAAGCGCGGCTGGGACTCGGTCACGGTGCCGGGCGTGGTGGCTGGCTGGGCCGCGCTGCATGAAAAGCTGGGCAAGCTGCCGTTCGAGCAGCTGTTCGAGCCGGCCATCGAGATCGCCGAGCGCGGCTACGCCGTGCCGCCGGTGGTGGCACACAAGTGGGCCGCCGCCGCCAATGAACTGAGCGCGCAGCCCGGCTACGCCCAGGCCTTCATGCCCGAGGGCCGCGCGCCCAAGGTGGGCGAGCATTTCCGTTTCCCCGACGCTGCCTACACGCTGCGCCGCATCGCCGCGACCAAGGGCCGCGACTTCTACGAAGGCGAGCTGGCCGAGCGCATCGCCGCCTTCAGCAAGGAATGCGGCGGCGCCATGACGCTGGAAGACCTGCGCGGCTACCGGCCGGAATGGGTCAAGCCGATTTCCCGGTCCTATCGCGGCTACGAGCTGCACGAGATCCCGCCGAACGGGCAGGGCATCGCCGCGCTGATCGCGCTGGGCATCGTCGAACGCTTCGACATGGCCTCGATGCCGGTGGATTCGGTGCAGTCGCAGCACGTGCAGATCGAAGCCATGAAGCTGGCCTTCGCCGACCTGTACAAGTACGTGGCCGACCCGCGCTCGATGGAAGTCACGCCCGAGCAGATGCTGTCGGACGCCTACCTGGACAGCCGCGCCAAGCTGATCCGCCTGGACCGCGCCACGCATTTCGAGGCAGGCCGTCCGCATGCCGGCGGCACCGTCTACCTGACCGCCGCCGACGAGAACGGCATGATGATCTCGTTCATCCAGTCCAACTACATGGGCTTCGGCTCGGGCGTGGTGGTGCCGGGCACCGGCATCAGCCTGCAGAACCGTGGCGTGGGCTTCTCGATGGATCCGAAGTCGGCCAACGTGGTCGAGGGCGGCAAGCGTCCGTTCCACACCATCATCCCGGGCTTCCTGACGCGCGGCGGCAAGCCGGTCATGAGCTTCGGCGTGATGGGCGGCGACATGCAGCCGCAAGGCCACCTGCAGACCGTGGTGCGCATGATCGACTACCACCAGCAGCCGCAGGCCGCCTGCTGCGCGCCGCGCTGGAAGGTCAACCGCGATTTCACGCTGGACATCGAAACGAACATGGCCGGCTCCACCGTTGCCGGCCTGAAGGACCTGGGGCATCCTTTGAAGTCCGTGCAGGATCCGTACATGGACTTCGGCGCCGGCCAGTTCATCTGGCGCATGTCCGAGAACGACAACGAGCTGGGCTACGTGGCCGCCAGCGACAGCCGCCGCGACGGCCAGGCCGTGGGCTTCTGACGGCCGTCAGCCGGACCCGGGGACACCGGGCCGGCGCATTGCACATACAAGGGGAAATACCGCAATGAAACGCTTTGCCTTGACCTTCGGCGCCGGCCTGCTGGCGCTGGGCGCCTGCGCCGCCAGCGCGCAGAACCTGCGCATCGGCCTGCAGGAAGATCCGGATGTGCTGGATCCGCACCGCGCCCGCACCTATGTCGGCCGCATCGTCTTCACCTCGCTGTGCGACAAGCTGATCGACATCGATCCCAAGCTGCATTTCGTGCCGCAGCTGGCCACCTCGTGGACGTTCAGCGAAGACAACAAGACGCTGACCTTCAAGCTGCGCGAGGACGCGCTGTTCCATGACGGCAGCAAGTTCGACGCCGCCGCCGCCAAGGCCAACCTGGACCGCGCCATGACCCTGCCGGACAGCCTGCGCAGGGGCGAGCTGGGCTCGGTGGCCAAGGTCGAGGCGCCGGACGCCGCCACGCTGGTGCTGACGCTCAAGCAGCCCGACGCGACGCTGCTGGCCCAACTGTCCGACCGCGCCGGCATGATGCTGTCGCCCAAGACCTTCGGCGACGACGTGGCCGCAGTGGGCCGCAAGCCGATCTGCTCCGGCCCGTACAAGTTCGTCGAGCGCATCCAGAACGACCGCATCGTGCTGGACAAGTTCGACCAGTACTACGACGCCAAGGACTACGCCTTCAAGCGCCTGACCTTCCTGCCGATCCCGGACACCACCGTGCGCCTGTCCAACCTGCGCGCCGGCGACCTGGACCTGCTCGAGCGCCTGAACCCGTCCGACGTGCCCCAGGTCAAGACCGACGCCAGCCTGACCTTCGCGCCGGTGGCGGGCCTGGGCTTCCAGCAATTCATGTTCAACGTGGCCAACGGCAAGCGCGCCGAGGACAATCCGTTCAAGAACAAGCTGGTGCGCCAGGCCTTCCAGTACGCCATCGACCGCAACGCCATCAACGAAGTGGCCGGCGGCGGCATCTTCGAGCCGGCGCAGCAGCCGTTCCCGCCCGCCAGCCCCTATCACAGCGACAAGTTCCCGCCGACCAAGCGCGACGTGGCCAAGGCCCGCGCGCTGCTCAAGCAGGCGGGTTTCGAGCGCGTGAAGGCTGAGGTCATGTTCGGCAACAACACCACGACGTCGTCGGTGGCCGAGATGGTGCAGGCCATGGCGTCCGAGGCCGGCTTCGACCTGTCGCTGCGCCCGACCGAGTACGCCGCGCTGCAGAAGGAATCGGCCGGCGGCAACTTCCAGGTGGTGATGCTGGGCTGGTCCGGCCGCGTCGATCCGGACGGCAACATCCACGCTTTCGTCACCTGCAAGGGCGCGCTCAACGACGGCCACTACTGCAACGCGGAAGTCGACAAGCTGCTCAACGAGGCCCGCACCGTGCCGGACGAGGCCAAGCGCCGCGCCATCTACGACCAGGCCCAGGCCATCATCCAGGACGAGCTGCCTGGCGTGTACAACTACTACCAGCCCTGGCCTTTCGCCCTGGCCAAGAAGGTCAAGGGTTTCGTGCCCTATCCGGACGGCATGATCCGCCTGAAGGGCGTCACCTTCGCGCAGAAGTAGGCGTCGTTGCGATCTCGTCTTTGATGTAGCGGGCGGCGGCCAGGCGCCGCCGCCCGATCCGGCGCCGTCCCTGGCGCCGGCCGCTGTTCCCGGCGGATGCGCGCCAGGCTGTCGCGGTCCGGTCCCGTCCGCCGTCTTGCCCTTACGGTTTTCCCTATGCTCAAACTCATATTGCGCCGCGTGCTGGTCGCGATCCCGACACTGATACTGGTGTCGATGATCGTGTTCATGTTGCAGAAGATCCTGCCCGGCGATCCCGTACTGACCCTGGCCGGCGAGGAGCGCGACCCGGCCGTGCTCGATTACCTGCGCGATAAATACCGGCTCAACGACCCGCTGCCCATGCAGTACGCGGCCTGGGCCGGCCAGGTGCTGCAGGGCGACCTGGGCAAGTCGCTGCGCACCGACGTGCCCGTCACCACACTGATCGGCCAGAAGCTGCCGGTCACGCTGCAACTGGCGGCCATGGCCATGTTCTTCGCGCTGCTGGTCGGCATCCCGATGGGCATCCTGGCCGCGGTGCGCAAGGGCAAGCCCGTCGAGATGGGCGCCAACATCGCGGCGCTGTCGGGCATGTCCATTCCCAACTTCTGGCTGGGCATCATCCTCATCATGGTGGTGTCGGTGCAGTGGAAGCTGCTGCCGGCCTCGGGCTATGTGTCGCCGGCCGAGGATTTCTGGCTGTCGATCAAGACCATGCTGATGCCGGCGCTGGTGTTGTCCACGGCCATCGCCGCCTACCTGATGCGGCACACGCGCTCGGCCATGCTGGAGGCGCTGTCGGCCGACTATGTGCGCACCGCCCGCGCCAAGGGCGTGCCGGCGCGCAGCGTGGTGCTGCGCCACGCGCTGCGCAACGCGCTCATGCCCATCGTCACGCTGGTGACGCTGCTGTTCGGCGAGCTGCTGGCCGGCGCCGTGCTGACCGAGCAGGTCTTCACCATCCCGGGCTTCGGCAAGCTGGTGGTGGATGCCGTGTTCACGCGCGACTACGCCGTGGTGCAGGGCGTGGTGCTGTGCGTGGCGGTGGGCTTCATCCTGATGAACCTGCTGGCCGACATCCTGTACATCCTGGTCAATCCCCGCCTGAGGCACGCATGAGCGCCATTTCCGCAAATCCCGCCGCCGCCGCGCCGCCGCGCGGCCGCAACCGCGCCTGGGGCAAGTTCAAGCGCAATCACATCGCCATGCTGGGCCTGGCCATCGTGCTGTTCTTCGTGGCGCTGGCCCTGCTGGCGCCGCTGGTGGCCAACCACGATCCCTTTCAGACCAGCTTCACCACCATCCGCAAGGCGCCGTCGGCGCAATACTGGCTGGGCACGGACGAGCTGGGCCGCGATATCTTCAGCCGCATGGTCTACGGGGCGCGCGCCTCGCTCATGGCCGGCCTGGTGTCGGTGCTGATCGCGCTGGCCGTGGGCGTGCCGTTCGGCCTGGCCGCCGGCTACTTCGGCGGCTGGACCGACAGCTGCATCTCGCGCGCCACCGAGGCGCTGCTGGCCATTCCCTTCCTGATCCTGGCGATCGCGCTGGCCGCCTTCCTGGGCCCCAGCCTGATGAACGCCATGATCGCCATCGGCGTGTCGGCCGCGCCCAAATTCATCCGCCTGACGCGCGGACAGGTGCTGGCCGTCAAGAGCGAGGACTATGTGCAGAGCGCCCGCGCGCTGGGCGCGTCGGACCTGCGCATCATCGCGCGCCATGTGTTCCCCAACGTCATGCCGCCGCTGATCGTGCAGGCCACCATCACCATCGCCACGGCCATCATCGCCGAGGCCAGCCTGTCGTTCCTGGGCCTGGGCCTGCAGCCGCCGAACCCGTCCTGGGGCTCGATGCTGAACACCGCCAAGAACTTCATGACCCAGGCGCCGTGGATGTCGATCTTCCCCGGATCGGCCATCTTCCTGGTGGTGCTGGGCTTCAACCTGCTGGGCGACGGGCTGCGCGACGCGCTGGATCCGCGCCAGGAAAAGTAATCATCATGGCAACAATGGATTCCAAACGCGTGGTCCAGGTCAACGACCTGACCGTGCGCTTCAAGACCCCGGACCGCGTCGTGGAAGCGGTGCGCAATGTGTCATTCCATGTGGACCGGGGCGAGACGCTGGCCATCGTCGGCGAGTCGGGCTCGGGCAAGTCGGTGACGTCGCTGGCGCTGATGCGGCTGGTGGAATACGGCGGCGGGCGCATCGTCAACGGCGGCATGCTGCTGCGCCGGCGCAGCGGCGAGGTGCTGGACCTGGTGGCCGCGTCCGACGCGACGCTGCAGCGCGTGCGCGGCGCCGACGTGGCCATGATCTTCCAGGAGCCGATGACCTCGCTGAACCCCAGCTTCACGGCCGGCAACCAGATCGCCGAGGCGCTGCGCCTGCACCAGGGCCTGGACGCGGCGGCGGCGCGCGCCGAGACGCTGCGCATGCTCGAACGCGTGCGCATCCCCGAGGCCCGCGCCATACTCGACCGCTATCCGCACCAACTGTCCGGCGGCATGCGCCAGCGCGTCATGATCGCCATGGCGCTGTCCTGCAAGCCGCAGCTGCTGATCGCCGACGAGCCCACCACCGCGCTGGACGTGACCATCCAGGCGCAGATCCTGCAGCTGATCCGCCAGCTGCAGGAGGAAATGGACATGGGCGTGATCTTCATCACGCACGATATGGGCGTGGTGGCCGAGGTGGCCGACCGCGTGCTGGTCATGTACCGCGGCGACAAGGTGGAGGAGGGCGGTTCGGACGCGGTCTTTGCGCGGCCGCAGCACGCCTACACGCGCGCGCTGCTGTCGGCGGTGCCGCGCCTGGGGGCCATGCATGGCACGGACGAGCCCGCGCCGTTCCCGCTGCTGCGCGTGGACGACGCGGTCAAGGGCGCGCCGCAAGCCTCGGCTTCAGCCCCGGCCCCCGTCGCGCAGCCCTCGACCGTGCGGCGCGAGAACGGCCCGGTGCTGAAGGTGCGCGACCTGACCACCACCTTCGACATCACCGGAGGCATCCTGGGCCGGGTGCAGAAGCGCGTGCACGCGGTCGAGAAGGTCAGCTTCGACCTGTATCCCGGCGAGACGCTGTCGCTGGTGGGCGAGTCCGGCTGCGGCAAGACCACCACCGGCCGTTCGCTGCTGCAGCTGGTCAAGAGCCGGGCCGGCACCATCGAATTCGACGGCAAGAACATCGGCGCGCTGCGCGGCAGCGCCATGCAGACGCTGCGCCAGCATATTCAGTTCATCTTCCAGGATCCCTTCGCCTCGCTGGATCCGCGCATGACGGTCGGCTACTCCATCATGGAACCGCTGCTGATCCACGGCGTGGCGCGCGGCAAGGCGGCCGAGGAGCGGGTGCGCTGGCTGATGGACAAGTGCGGCCTGTTGCCCGAGATGATCGACCGCTATCCGCACGAGTTCTCCGGCGGCCAGCGCCAGCGCATCTGCATCGCGCGCGCGCTGGCGCTGAACCCCAAGGTGGTGATCGCCGACGAATCGGTGTCGGCGCTGGACGTGTCGATCCAGGCGCAGATTGTGAACCTGCTGCTGGACCTGCAGCGCGAGCTGGGCGTGTCGTTCCTGTTCATCTCGCACGACATGGCGGTGGTCGAGCGCGTCAGCCATCGCGTGGCGGTGATGTACCTGGGCCAGATCGTCGAGATCGGCCCGCGCCGCGCGATCTTCGAGAACCCGCAGCATCCATACACGAAGAAGCTGATGGCGGCCGTGCCCATCGCCGACCCCGCGCGTCGCCACCGCGAGCGCTCCCTGCTGGTGGACGAGATTCCCAGCCCGATGCGCAAGCTGGGCGACGATCCGCTGGTCCAGCCGCTGGCGCAGGTGGGCGAGGGGCACTACGTGGCGCGGCACCCTATCGGGGTGTACTGAGCGCTATCCGATGTCGAGATAGGCGCTTGGCGTCGCGCCCAGCGCGCGGCGGAACGCCGAGGCAAAGGCGCTGGGGCTGGCATAGCCCAGGTCCAGCGCCACGCGGGTCACGGACTGCCCCTGTGTCAGGCGCCCGATCGCCGCCTGCAGGCAGACCTGCTGCCGCCACGCGGCGAAGCTGGCGCCGGTCTGCGCGCGGAACAGCCGGGTGAAAGTGCGCCGGCTCATGCCGGCGTCGGCCGCCATCTCGTCCAGGCTCGCGCCGATCGAGGGCGCGGCGAACAGGCGCAGGCAGGCGCGCGCCAGGCGCGGGTCCTCGGGCAGCGGCGCGTGCAGGTGCAGGCGCGGCATGGCCGCGATTTCCGCGACCAGAAGCGCCATCAGCTTGCCGTCGCGTCCCTCGACGTCGTACAGGGCCGGCAGGTCGACCGCCTGATCCAGCAGCAGGCGCAGCAAGGGCGACACCCCATGGACGCAGCAATGGTCCGGCAGGCGCGCGGCGTGCGCGGCAGGCGGGGCGATGAAGGCGTTGAGCATCGTGACCGGCCCGTTCATCGTCATTTCATGCGCCATGTCCGCCGGCAGCCAGCAGGCCCGTTGCGGCGGCACCAGCCAGCGGCCTTGCGGCGTCGCCACGCTGATGGCGCCGCGCGAGGCATAGGCGAACTGGCCGCGCAGATGCGTGTGCGCGGGAAAGGTCGAGCCGGCGGGATAGTCGTTGGCGGTGACGACCACGCTGCGCGGCAGGTGTTCGTAGGGATCGAGCAGGGTATTGCGCATGGCCCGGATTCTATAACGATTGGCCCGCCATCGAAGGCGGGCCGCCGCGCGCGCTTCTACGATGGGTTTTTGTGTTGCCGTTCAGTGCCCGGCCCGCGTTGCGGCCGGGCGCCGGGGCGGCGCGATCATCATGGAGTCCGTATGGCAAACACCTTTCACCGCGTGGGCAATGGCCCCCATCCCGTCCTGGTCCTGCCCGGCTGGTTTGGCGATGCGCATGCTTTCGAGCCGATCGAAGCCTGGCTGGACGGCGGCGCGTTCAGCTATGTGTTCATGGATTACCGGGGCTATGGCGGCATGCGGGACACGCCGGGCGACTACACGATCGACGAAATCGCCACGGACGCGCTCGCGCTGGCGGACGAGCTGGGGCTCGCGTCGTTCAGCCTGATCGGGCATTCGATGGGCGGCATGGCGATCGAGCGGATCGCCGCGCTCGCGCCCGAGCGCGTGCGCGCGCTGGTCGCCGTCGCGCCCGTTCCCTGCGGCGGGATACGGATGGATGCGGTGCGACGGGCCCTGTTTGAGGGCGCGGCTGTGCAGTTGGAACAGCGCCGGACCATCATCGACCGCAGCACCGGCGGGCGCCTGCCGGCATCGTGGGTGGCGTGGAAGGCGGCGTATTCGGCGGCGAGCTCGATGCCAGCGGCCTTCGCTGCCTATTTTCGCGCCTGGGCCGACACGGATTTCAGCGATGCGATCGACGGCAGGCATCCGCTGAAGGCGCTGGTGGGTCGGCATGATCCCGTGTTCAACGCCGCCCTGATGGCCGACACCTATGCGCGCCGCTATCCGCTGGCCAGCGTGGAGGTGCTGGAGAACGCCGGCCACTATCCGATGAACGAAACGCCGCTGGCGCTGGCGGCCGCCATCGAGAGCTTCCTGCTCAGCGTTTCTCCAGCGCCAGCTTCAGCCCGAACGCGATGAACACCGCGCCCGTCATCCGGTCCAGCCCGCGCATGACGGCCGGGCGCGACAGCCAGCGCGCCAGCGGGCGCGTGGCCGCGACCAGCAGGCCGAACCACAGCATGCCGAGCACGGCATGCACGGCGGCCAGCAGCAGGCTGAAGCGCATCACGTCGGCGCCGGCGGGAATGAATTGCGGCAGGAAGGTGACGTAGAACACGCCGATCTTGGGATTGAGCGCGTTGGTCAGGCAGCCGCGCATGAACCAGCCGGCGCCGCCGGAGGCGGGACGGGCGGACAGTTCCGCCGACAGCAGCGCGGAGGCGCTGGCCTGGCCTGCCTGGCGGCGTCCGGGCCAGGTATTCCACAGCAGCCGCGCGCCCAGGTAGAACAGGTAGGCGGCCGCGGCGATGCGTAGCACGTCGTAGGCGACGGTGGACACGGCCAGCAGCGATCCCAGCCCGAACGCGGCCGCCGCGCCCCAGGCCAGGCAGCCGGTGCTGATGCCCAGTCCGGCCAGCAATGCGCGGCGTCCGCCCTCGACCGCGGCGGTGCGCAGCACCAGGGCGTTGTCCAGGCCCGGCGTGACGGTGAGGATGGCGGCGGCCAGGGTGAAGGCGAGCAGGGCGGCGGTGGCGGTCATGGCGGGGGTCGCGGATAGGCGGGCGGCAGGAGGGCTTGCGATGAGGGGCGATCGGGATGGTCATCGGGGCTGCGTCCGCGACTGCGATGGGACCCGGACCGGGCGCGGCCTGGATGCAGTGTAGCGCCGCGTGGCAAGCCGCGGCAGGGGGCGGCGGCTGGCGGTATCATGGCGGGCTTCGCGATACGCGTTCACTTCCGGAATTCCGTCATGGCCCTGCGCGCCACCATCTACAAGGCCGACCTCAACGTGGCCGACACCGATCGCCACTATTACGGCACGCACGGCCTGACCGTGGCCCGCCATCCGTCCGAGACCGACGAGCGCATGATGGTGCGCCTGGTCGCGTTCGCGCTGCACGCCAGCGAGGAACTGGCCTTCACCAAGGGGCTGAGCGATACCGACGAGCCGGACCTCTGGGAAAAAGACCTGACCGGCGCGGTCAAGCTGTGGATCGAAGTCGGCCAGCCCGAGGAACGCCGCATCCTGCGCGCCTGCGGCCGCGCCGAGCAGGTCATCGTCTATTGCTATGGCGGCTCGGCCAGCAAGATCTGGTGGGATGGCGTGCGCAACAAGCTGGAACGCGCCCGCAATCTGAAGATCGTCAACCTGCCGTCCGAACAGAGCCGCGCGCTGGCGCAGCTGGCCGAGCGCACGATGCAGGTCAACGTCAATATCTCCGACGGCATCGTTTATTTCTCGGCCGACAAGGGCGAGGCTACGATCGAGCCGGAAACCTGGCGCTGATTCGTGAAGCGGGAGCAGGCATGAGTGCAGATCAGAAACGATTGACCGTTGCCTTGCCCCCGGTGCTGCTCGCTGAAATCAGGCTGGCCGCTGGCTCACCCCTAGCAAAAATGCGAGCAACGCGTTATTGCGCGCGCACGTACACCCAGGCTTTCTTCCCCGACTTCAACGGCGCGAGCACGCGCTTGTAGTCCGACACTTCATAGTCGTCGGCGGCCGCCAGCTCGGCGGGCGTGATGCGAAAGACCTGGCCCGCGACTTCGTCCGTGGGAATGCCGGTGGGCGACACGATGGGATGGAATTTCTGGCCGCTGGCGCGCAGCACCTCGGGATCGGTGATCTCGACCATGTCCAGGCGGTAGCCGATCATGGCGTCGTTCTCGCCGCCCAGGGGGCGGCCGAAGGTCGACAGCTGCACGCTTTCCTGCTGCAGGGTGCCGTAAGAAAACAGTAATTCCGTTTGCTGCGCTTCAGTCATGAACCATCTCTAAGAGTGGGGCGGGCGCGAGGCCCGCCGTGGGTGGGTCTGGCGGTGAAAACGTTGTGTGGTGAATTATATTGCGCAAACCCGTTCCGCATTGCAGAGGACGGCACGAATAAAAAATGCTTGCGCGCCGATGTCGCGGCTCATTAATATGATGGTCATCATATTTCCTGCCGCTACCATGACCCGTTCCACTCCCCGCAAAGAGCAAACCCACGAGCGCATCGTCGAGGTCGCCGCGCGCGCCGTGCGCCGCGAGGGCTATGCCGGCGTGGGCGTGGCGGACATCATGAAGGAAGCAGGACTGACCCACGGCGGCTTCTATGCGCACTTTCCATCGCGCGACGCGATGCTGGTCGAGGCGGTCGAGCGCGCCGGGCAGGATGGCGCCGCGCGCCTGATGCAGCGCATGGAACAGCGGCGCGAGCAGGGCGCCAGTCCGCTGCGCGCGCTGGTCGAAACCTATCTGTCGGAAGCGCACCTGGGCGGCTGCGAGGGCGGCTGCCCGGTGTCGTCGCTGGTATCCGAAATGCCGCGCCAGTCGCAGGAGCTGCGCGAGTCCGGCGCGGGCCGGGTGCGCGGCCTGATGAATCTGGTGCGGCGTTTCCTGCCTGCCGATGCGCAGCCCGGCGCGGCGACGGCCGTGACCAGCACCCTGGTGGGCGCCTTGCAGCTGGCGCGCGCATTGGGTGACAACGCCGAGGGGCAGGCGGTGCTGGCCGAGGCGCGCCAGGCGCTGCTGTCGCGCTACGAACCGGAGGGTGAACGCGCGCCGCATTGAGGGAATGCAAGTCGCGGCCGCCGTGCGCGGCCATTTTCTTATTCCTAAATATGATGATCATCATATTTTTCCGCGCATGAAGCGCAACGACCGCTCCGCAAGGCGCGGCTTTCCTGGAATCCGTTCAATCATGTCTTCCTCGGTTCATACGCCCGCGCCGCCTTCAGCGGAATTCGCAGGCTCTCCCTGGCCGGTCTTCTGGATCGCCAGCGTCGCGGTCTTCCTGGTGTCGCTGGACGCCACCTTGCTGTACGCCGCCTTCGGCGCCCTGCGCGCCGGCTTTCCCCAGGCCTCGGCGGCCGACATGTCCTGGGTGCTGAACGGCTACACCGTGGTCTATGCCGCCATGCTGATCCCTTCCGGCGGGCTGGCCGATGCCTATGGCCGCAAGCGCATGTTCCTGATCGGCGTGGCCTTGTTCCTGGCGGCGTCGGCGGCCTGCGGGCTGGCCGGCAGCGTGGGCTGGCTGGTGGCCGCGCGCGTGGCGCAGGCGGTCGGCGCGGCCTTGCTGACGCCGGCGTCGCTGTCCATCGTGCTGGCCGCCTTTCCGGTCGCGCAGCGCACGGTGGCCGTGAGCCTGTGGGGCGCGGTGGCGGGGCTGGCGGCGGCGGTCGGCCCCAGCCTGGGCGCTTTCGTGGTGGACGCGGCGGGCTGGCCCTGGGCCTTCTACATCAACGTGCCGCTGGGCGCGCTGTCGCTGTGGCGCGGCGCGCGCCTGCTGCAGGAATCGGTGAGGCCCGAGTCGCGGCGGCGCCTGGACGGGGTGGGCATGGCCCTCTTGATCCTGGGCGTGGGCGCGGTGGCGCTGGCCATCGTGCAATCGGAATCGCCGGCCTGGTCGGCCGGCGAGCTATGGGTTGCCGCCGCCGTCGGCACGGGCGCGCTGGCCGCGTTCGTGGCCTGGGCCCGCGTCGCGCCGCAGCCGCTGGTGGACCTGGCGCTGTTCCAGCATCGCAGCTATCGCTATGCGAACCTGGCGACGCTGAGCTTCGGCATTGCCTTCGCGATGATGTTCTTCGCCTTCTTCTTCTACATGATGGGCGTCTGGCACTACAGCCTGCCCAAGGCCGGGCTGGCGGTGACGCCGGGGCCGCTGCTGGTCATGCCCACCGCCATCGTGACCGGCAGGCTGGCCGCGCGCATGGGGCATCGGCCGTTCCTGGTCGGCGGCGCCTTGCTATATGCGGTGGCGGGACTGTGGTTCCTGCTGGTGCCGGGCGCCGAGCCCGATTATCTGGGCGCCTGGCTGCCGGGCCTGCTGCTGAGCGGCCTGAGCGTGGGCATGGTGCTGCCTTCGCTTGCCGGCGCGGCCGTCAGCCGGCTGCCGGCGCAGCATTACGCGGTGGGCAGCGCCGTCAACCAGGCCACGCGCCAGATCGGCGCCGTGCTGGGCGTGGCGATCACGGTGCTGCTGCTGGGCAAGGGCGCGCTGAGTCACGCGGATTTCGATCCGCTATACATGGCGCACGTGGGGCTGGCGTTGCTGACGGGGCTGCTGTGCCTGGCGGTGGACACGAGGCCGATTGCGCAGCCAGCCACGAGGCCGGCGCGTTGAGGCGGGCCTCAGCGCGGCGTGCGCTGGTGCGGCATGAGCGGCGGCACGGGTTTGCCGGCGACCAGTTGCCAGAAGGCGGGCAGGAAGCACTCGGCCACCAG
>NZ_JAGTJY010000108.1:0-20637 GCF_018195695.1 Achromobacter sp. Marseille-Q0513
GCGCTATACTTTGAAGGTTTTGTTGCCGCGCACAAGTTTTCCACGCCGTGCGCCGGCCATCTTCGCCCCGCAGGCCCCAGCATGCCCTTGCCACCGCCGGATTACCCTCGCCAGCCGCTGCACACGCGTTCCATACGCGTGCAGTCCTATGCGCGCGACGGCGGCCTCTGGGATCTGGAAGCCGAGCTGATCGACGTCAAGGCGTACGATTTTCCCAAGCGCGACGGCGAAGTGTTCAAGGCCGGAGACCCCATCCATCACATGCACCTGCGCATCACCATCGATGGCAATTTCACCATCGTGGCGGCGCAGGCCGTCTATGACGCGGCCCCTTATGGCGGTCATTGCATGGCCATCGAACCCGCTTACACTGATCTGATCGGCATGAACCTGCTCAAGGGGTTCCGCCGCCAGGTCAAGGAGCGCTTCGGGCACGTGGCGGGCTGTACGCACATGACCGAGCTGTCGCAGGTGCTTCCCACCGCGGCGGTCCAGACCATGGCCAACCAGCGGCGGCAGGAAAGCAACCCCAACCGGCGTCCGTTCCAGCTCGACGGCTGTCATGCCCTGAGCACCGACGGCCCCGTGGTGGCTGAGCACTATCCCAAGTGGTACACCGGGGATAGCGCTGAGGCATCCGCCGGTTCGGCCTCCGATTCACCTTCTTTTTCTCATACGTCCTGACAGGTAACACATGAAAATCCACGAGTATCAAGGCAAGGAACTGCTGAAGCAATTTGGCGTCCCCGTGCCGCGCGGTATTCCCGCTCTTTCCGTCGACGAGGCCGTGGCTGCCGCTGAAAAGCTGGGTGGACCGGTTTGGGTCGTCAAGGCGCAGATCCACGCTGGCGGCCGCGGCAAGGGCGGCGGCGTGAAGCTGGCGCGCTCGCTGGATGATGTGCGCAAGCTGGCCTCGGAAATCCTGGGCATGCAGCTGATCACGCACCAGACCGGTCCGGAAGGCCAGAAGGTTCGTCGCCTGTACATCGAAGACGGCGCCGACATCCAGAAGGAATACTACGTGTCGCTGGTCACCGACCGCGCCACCCAGAAGGTCGCCTTCATCGCCTCCAGCGAAGGCGGCATGGACATCGAGGAAGTGGCCCACTCCACGCCCGAGAAGATCATCACCGAATACATCGACCCGCTGACCGGCCTGTCCGCCGAGCAGGCCACCAAGATCGCCAACGCGATCGGCCTGCCCGCCGACTCGACCGCCCAGGCCGTGGACGTGTTCCAGAAGCTCTACACCTGCTACATGGACACCGACGCCTCGCTGGTCGAAATCAACCCGCTGAACCGCGACAGCAAGGGCAACATCATCGCCCTGGACGCCAAGTTCAACTTCGACCCGAACGCCCTGTTCCGCCACCCGGAAATCGTCGCCTACCGCGACCTGGACGAAGAAGATCCCGCTGAAATCGAAGCCAGCAAGTTCGACCTGGCCTACATCCAGCTCGACGGCAACATCGGCTGCCTGGTGAACGGCGCCGGCCTGGCCATGGCCACCATGGACACCATCAAGCTGTTCGGCGGCGAGCCGGCCAACTTCCTGGACGTCGGCGGCGGCGCCACGGCCGAGAAGGTCACGGAAGCCTTCAAGATCATGCTCAAGAACAAGAGCGTGAAGGCCATCCTGGTCAACATCTTCGGCGGCATCATGCGCTGCGACGTCATCGCCGAAGGCGTGATCGCGGCTTGCAAGGCCGTCAACCTGAACGTGCCGCTGGTCGTGCGCATGAAGGGCACCAACGAAGAACTCGGCAAGAAGATGCTGGCCGAATCCGGTCTGCCGATCATCAGCGCCGACACGATGGCCGAAGCCGCCACCCGCGTCGTAGCCGCCGTCAAGTAAATATTGCCCCCACGCCGCGCCCCTTCGGGGCTAGCTGCCCCCCAAGGGGGCGCTTTTTACCTTGGGGCGGCCCGGCGGTAAAAGTAATTCCAAGGATTTGCAAATGTCGATTCTGATCAACAAGGACACCAAGGTCATCACCCAGGGCATCACGGGCAAGACGGGCCAGTTCCACACCCGCATGTGCCGTGAGTACGCCAATGGCAAGGCCGCCTTCGTGGCCGGCGTGAACCCGAAGAAGGCGGGCGAGGACTTCGAAGGCGTGCCGATCTTCGCGTCGGTCAAGGACGCCAAGGCCGACACCGGCGCCACCGTGTCCGTCATCTACGTGCCGCCCGCGGGCGCCGCCGCCGCCATCTGGGAAGCCGTCGAGGCCGAACTGGATCTGGTGATCTGCATCACCGAAGGCATCCCGGTCCGTGACATGCTGGAAGTCAAGAACCGCATGAAGGCCAAGGGCAGCAAGACCCTGCTGCTGGGCCCGAACTGCCCCGGCCTGATCACCCCGGACGAAATCAAGATCGGCATCATGCCGGGCCACATCCACCGCAAGGGCCGCATCGGCATCGTCAGCCGCTCGGGCACCCTGACGTACGAAGCCGTGGCGCAAGTCACCGAACTGGGCCTGGGCCAATCCAGCGCCGTGGGCATCGGTGGCGACCCCATCAACGGCCTGAAGCACGTCGACGTCCTGAAGATGTTCAATGACGATCCCGACACCGACGCCGTCATCATGATCGGCGAAATCGGCGGTCCGGACGAAGTGAACGCCGCCCAGTGGGCCAAGGACAACATGAAGAAGCCGGTCGTCGGCTTCATCGCAGGTGTCACCGCTCCTCCCGGAAAGCGCATGGGCCACGCCGGCGCGCTGATCTCCGGCGGCGCCGACACCGCCGACGCCAAGCTGGAAGTCATGGAAGCCTGCGGCATCCGCACCACGCGCAACCCCTCCGAAATGGGCAAGCTGCTCAAGTCGGTGCTGTAAGCCTCTTACAGCCGCGCGTAGAAAGAAAGCCCGCCTCGGCGGGCTTTTTTTCGTTCGTTCGCCCCGCGAAAAGGCGCGCTGCCTAGGGAAATCCCCCGTTCAAACCGCGTTCACCCAAACATACGGAAAGCTGAACGAAACTATAATGAAAGAAATCCTTTGCGTACCCAGCAAGAATGCCGTCGGGCTCGCGCCAAGACGGTCAGTGCGCTCTGTTTGTCTACATTCATCCATTCATTTGGTTTGTCCTAGGGGGATCACGTCTAGGAAAGAGAGGGTATGGAACTCAGTTCAGCGGCATTCTGGATAGCGCTGCTCCAGATCATTTGGGTCAACATCCTGCTGTCGGGCGACAACGCCGTGGTGATCGCGCTGGCCGCGCGCTCGCTGCCTCCGCAGCAGCAGAAAAAAGCGATCGTGATCGGCTCGGCCGCCGCGATCATCATGCGTATCGTGCTGACCCTGGTCGCCGCGAAACTGCTGCTGTTGCCGTGGCTCAAGCTGATCGGCGCGTTGCTGCTGGTCTACATCGGCGTTTCGCTGCTGTTGCCGGAAGGCGAGGACGAGGGCGGCGGCCATGCGCAAGGCAATCTGCTGACCGCGATCCGCACCATCATGATCGCCGACCTGGTGATGAGCCTGGACAACGTGGTGGCCGTGGCCGCCGCGGCCATGGGCGACACCACCTTGCTGGTGCTGGGCCTGGCCATCAGCATTCCGCTGGTCATCTTCGGCAGCACGCTGTTGCTCAAGGTCATCGAGCGCTTCCCGGTCATCGTCTGGGTGGGCGCCGCGCTGCTGGGCTTCATCGCGGGCGAGCTGCTGGTTGGCGATCCGGCGCTGCAGGAACCCGTGGCGCGCATCGACAGCGCGCTGGGCGTCACGCAGCACAGCTTCGAGCTGATGGCGGGCGTGCTGGGGGCGCTGCTGGTGCTGGCCATCGGCAAAATCATGTTGGCTCGACGGAAAGCTGACTGAAAGCTGAACTACAATAATCTGTTGTTTTGAATTTCCCCGCCGCGCGATCGACGCGGCGGGTTCAGCCGGACCGGGACCGGCTATTCTTTTGTGTGCAAATAATGCCTTCGGGGGTTCAAAGTGCTTGAGTTTTTCCAGACGCTGAGTTGGGCAGCGGTATTCCAGATCATCCTCATCGACATCCTGCTCGGCGGCGACAACGCCGTGGTCATCGCGCTGGCGTGCCGCAACCTGGAACCCAAGCAACGCATGCAGGGCATCCTGTGGGGCACCGCGGGCGCCATCATCCTGCGCGTCGTGCTGATCGCCTTCGCCCTCACGCTGCTGGCCGTTCCCTTCCTGAAGGTCGTCGGCGGCCTGCTGCTGGTCTGGATCGGCGTCAAGCTGCTGGTCCCCGAGGATGACGCGCATGGCAACATCAAGGGCGGCACCTCCATCGCCGCCGCCGTCAAGACCATCATCATCGCGGACTTCGTGATGAGCCTGGACAACGTCATCGCCATCGCCGGCGCGGCCCAGAACGCGCACGCCGACCACCAGATCGGCCTGGTCGTGTTCGGCCTGATCGTCAGCGTGCCCATCATCATCTGGGGCAGCACCCTGGTGCTCAAGCTCATCGACCGCTATCCGCTGGTCGTCACTTTCGGCGCCGCGCTGCTGGGCTGGATCGCCGGCGGCATGCTGATCACGGACGTGGTTGTCGTGAATCAATTCGGCGAGCAGCCGACTGCGGTTAAAATTGCGGCTGAAATCATCGGCGCGCTGGTCGTGGTCGGCCTCGGCCGCTGGCTGGCCAGCCGCAAAACCG
The DNA here is from genome assembly GCF_018195695.1 of Achromobacter sp. Marseille-Q0513. Lineage (NCBI taxonomy): Bacteria > Pseudomonadati > Pseudomonadota > Betaproteobacteria > Burkholderiales > Alcaligenaceae > Achromobacter > Achromobacter sp. Marseille-Q0513. Next base: position 4,627 of record NZ_JAGTJY010000108.1, read on the forward strand.
CAAGCAAGGAATCCGCACATGAGTCTGCGTAGGACTGTCGACCCCCAGCAATCCGAATCGGGCCTGAGCCTGCTTCAGAGCCTGTTCGTGCTGGCCATCATCGGCGTGGTTGCGACGGTCATCGTCTCCAACTTCGTTTGATGACTCGTGTCCCAACCGCAACGCCTGGTCATTGCGACCCGCGCCAGCCGGCTTGCCCTGTGGCAAGCCGAGCATGTGCGCGACCGGCTGCGCACGCTGTATCCGGCGTGCGCGGTTGAACTCCTCACCCTGACGACCCGGGGCGACCAGATCCTAGACCGCACGCTGTCCAAGGTGGGCGGCAAGGGCCTGTTCGTCAAGGAACTCGAAACCGCCTTGCTCGACGGCCGCGCCGATCTGGCCGTGCACTCCCTGAAGGACGTGCCGGTCGATCTGCAGGCCCCGTTCGAGCTGTGCGCCGTGCTCGAGCGCGCCGACCCGCGCGACGCCTTCGTCTCCAACACCTACGCCACGCTGGCCGAGCTGCCGGCGGGCGCCGTCGTCGGCACGTCCAGCCTGCGCCGCGAGGCGCAGATCCGCGCGCGCCATCCGCAGCTGACGGTCAAGCCGCTGCGCGGCAACCTCGACACCCGGCTCGGCAAGCTCGATCGCGGCGACTACGACGCCATCGTGCTGGCCGCCGCCGGCCTGGAACGCCTGGGCCTGGGCGGGCGCATCCGCAGCCTGCTCGATCCGGCCGACAGCCTGCCGGCCGCGGGCCAGGGCGCGCTGGGCATCGAGATCCGCGACGACCGCGACGACATGCGCGCCTGGCTGGCGCCGCTGGTCAGCGCGGGCACGCGCGCCTGCGTGCTGGCCGAACGCGCGGTGTCGCGCGAGCTGGGCGGTTCCTGTCAGGTGCCGCTGGCCGCCTTCGCCGAACTGAACGGCGACGCGCTGTCGCTGCGCGCGCTGGTGGCTTCGCCGGATGGCGTGCGCATGGTGCGCGCCGAACGCAGCGGCCCGGTGGCCGAGGCCGAGGCGATCGGCGTGGCGGCCGCCCGCGAACTGCTGGACGCGGGCGCGGCCGCCATCCTCCAAGAACTGCTGCAAGACGACCGGCCCGAGTGATGGCCGCCCCCAGCGCCGCCATGCCGCCGCTCGCGGTGCTGACGCGGCCCTCGGGGCGCAACGAGGCCCTGGCCGCGCGCCTGCGGGCGGCCGGCTGGGAAGCCTGCGTGCTGCCCGCGCTGGAGATCCATCCGCTGGACTGCCTGGACGGGCTGCCCGTCCCGGAAGACTACGACATGGTGGTCTTCGTCAGCGGCAACGCGGCGCGCCTGTACCTGGACCAGCTGGCGCGCGCGCGCGGCGGCTTCTCGTGGCCCCAGGCCGTGATCGCCGCCACCGTCGGCCCGGCCAGCGCGCAAGGCTTGCGCGAGCTGTCCGGCTTTGGCGCGAATACAACAGTCCTGCATCCGCCGGCCGACGCGCCCAGCCATGATTCCGAAGCCCTGTGGGCCGTGCTGCAGGGCCTGCCCGCGCTGCCCGCGCGCACCTTGCTGGTGCGCGGCACGCAGGGGCGCGACTGGCTGGGCGACACCCTGGCCGCGCATGGCGTGCGGGTGGCGCGCCACGCGGCCTATGATCGGCAGCCCGCGGTCTGGGAGTCGCGGTCGCTGGCGCCGCTCAAGCGCAGGGCCGAAGCCGGCCTTCCCGCCACCTGGCTCATCACCAGCGGGGAGGGCGCCGACGCCGCGCTTGCCAATCTGCGGGCCGCCGGCCTGGAAGCCTGGTGGGCGGCCTGCGGTTTCGTGCTGACGCATCCGTCGTTGGCCAGGCGCGTCGGCCGCCCTGGTCATGACGAGGGCGGCGCGACGATGGTAAAAATCTGCTTGCCCAACGACGACTCGATTTTCCAGGCATTTGTTGCCGCTTGATTCGTTGCTTCGGACCAACACCGAATACAATCGCGTCATGACAGAGAAGACTCCCGCTACCGATCCGGCCGTCCAGGCGGCCCCCCAGGGCGCCGGCGCGCCCGCGTCGGCTCCGGCCAGTTCCGCACCGGCAGGTTCCACCGCGGCTGGTTCCACCACGGCCGGCTCCACCGCCTCCGCCGTCCGTCCGGCCAAGCGCGGCAACGGCCCCATGCTCAGCGCCCTGACCATCGCCATCGCGCTGGCCGCCGGCCTGGGCTATGCGCTGTGGCAGCAACGCACGCAATTCATGAGCGCCGGGCGCGAAGTCGCCCAGCGCATCGACACCCTGTCCTCCGATCTGGCGCAGGCGCGCCGCGACACGCGCGAAGCGCTGGCCCTGGCGCAAGCCCAGGCCGGCCGCCTGGGCGAGCTGGAAGACACGGTGCGCGAGACCCAGAGCCAGTACCACGCGCTGCAGCAGGCCTGGCAGAACTTCAACGACAGCGCCAGCGACGAACTGCTGGCCAACGATGTCGAACGCCTGCTGACGCTGGCCAACCAGCAGCTGCGCCTGGCCGGCAACGTCTCCAACGCCATCGTCGCGCTGGAAACCGCCCAGGCGCGCCTGGCGCGCGCCGACCGTCCGCGCTTCTCCAGCCTGCAACAGGCCATCAACGGCGACCTGGATCGCCTGCGAGCGGTCTCCACCGTCGATATTCCCGCCCAGGCCGCCCGCATCGAGCGCCTGAGCGTGCTGATCAGCAAGGCGCCGCTGCTGGTGCCGGACGTGGCCGCGCAAGCCGTGGTGCCCGCCGGCCAGCCCGTGGCCGCTTCGGCGCCCGCCGTCGATCCGCAGGCCGGCCTGCCGGCCGACGCGCCCTGGTGGCAGCGCTGGCGCGCCGAGATCGCCTCCTGGCCCGGCCGCGCCGGCTCGGCCCTGGCGCATGAGCTGGGCGGCCTGATCACCATCCAGCGCGTCGACGAACCCGCCGCGCTGCTGCTGTCGCCCGAACAGGCCGACCAATTGCGCGGCACGCTGCGCCAGCGCCTCCTGACCGTGCAACTGGCCATGCTGATGCGCCAGCCCGCTGTCTGGAAGGGCGAGCTCGACCATGTCGGCAGCGCGCTGGCCAAGTATTTCGACGGCCGCTCGCCCGATACCGTCGCCGCCCAGAACGTGGCGCGCGAACTGGCCCAGACCGACATTGCCGTGCGCATGCCCGACGTGGCCGACAGCCTGAACGCCGTGGCCGCCCTGCGCGCCGCCGGCTTCAAGACCAGCGGGCAGGACTGAGGCCTATGCGTACCTGGTTCTGGACCCTGCTGCTCGCCGTCGTCGCCGTTGCCCTGGCGGTGGTGCTGCGCTCGCATTCGGGCAATGTGCTGCTGCTGGTATGGCCGTGGCGCATCGAGATGTCGCTGACGCTGGCGGTGCTGTTGATCGTCGCCGGCTTCGTCGTGCTGTACGTGGGCTTGCGCGTGCTGGCCTGGCTGCTGGCCATTCCCGACCGCGTGCGGGTCTGGCGCGGCAAGCGCGCCCAGGCGCGCGACCACGAACTGCTTGAGCGCGGCTGGATCAGCCTGCTGGAAGGCCGCTATTCCCAAGCCGAGAAAGACCTGACCCGCCTGCTCGACCAGACCAAGGTGCAGACGCGCCGCGTGCTGGCCGCCTTGTCGTCGGCGCGCGCGGCGCACGGCTTGAGCGAGTTTGACCGCCGTGATCGTTTCCTGGCCAGTGCCCAGGAACACGCCGGCGCCGACCCCGGCCTGCTTGAGGCCACCGCCACCGTGTCCGCCGACATGTTGCTGGACCAGGGCCGCGCCGAGCGCGCGCTGGCCGTGCTGGCGCCGCTGGCCGACGGCGGCGCGCGCCACCTGCACACCATGCGCCTGCTGCTGCGCGCGCATGCGGCGCTGAATCACCACGACCAGATGTTCTCGCTGGCGCGCGCGCTGGTGCGCCGCAATGCCTTGCCGCGCCAGGAAGCCGACCAGCTGATCGACGCCTCCGGCGCCGCCAGGCTGCGCGCCGCGGCCGCCAATGACGGCTGGCGCGCCATCTGGAAGGACCTGAAGGCCGAAGAGCGCCTGCTGCCCGAGATCGCGCTGGCCGGCGCCGCCGCCTTCGAAGCGGCGGGCGAGGCGGGCGAGGCCGCCCGCGTGCTGGAAGCCGCGATCGCCGTGAAGTTCAATCCCGCGCTGGTCGCGGCCTATGCCCGCTGCGACGCCTCGCAGGTGTCGCGCCGCCTGGCGCGCGCCGAGACCTGGCTGCAATCGCGCCCGACCGATCCCGAGCTGCTGACGGCCCTGGGCATGCTGTGCCTGAACGGCCAGCTGTGGGGCCAGGCCGAGCGCTACCTGCTGCGCAGCGTCAGCCGCCGCAACGACGCGCAGACCCACGCGCTGCTGGGCAGCCTGTACGACCGCCTCGAGCGTCCGGCCGACGCCGTGCGCCACTGGCGCCTGGCGACGGCGGCCAGCATGGCGCTGCCGGTGCTGGCCACCGACGCCGCGCTGCCGGCCGCCGACACGGGTTCGGATCCCTACCGCGTGGACGCCGAGGGCGGCTATGCGGTGGGGCTCGCCGACCTGGACGACGAAACCGGCCCGGTCTCCGGCTACGCCGCCTTGCCGCCCGCCGCGGTCGCCGCCGACTATGTGCTGGATCCCGACGCCCGCGTCAGCAAGGAACAGCGCGACCGCGCGCTGGCGCCCGAAGACGCGCCGCTCGCCGGCGGCACCAGCGACTTCGACGAGTATTTCGACAGCGCGCCGCTGCCGGCGGCCGCTTTCGAGGACCCGGTGCCCACATACGCGCCGGCGCCGCCCGCGGCTGCCAAGCCCGCGGCCGCCCCGGCTGCTCCCGTGCCCGACACCAAGCCGCCGTTCAAGAACGACGGCGCGCATTGATCATTTCTTCAGACACTCACAAGGTTGAACCATGAGCCTCGATCGCGTCTCCCCTGGCAAGAAGCTGCCGGAAGACTTCAACGTCATCATCGAAATCCCCATGAACGCCGACCCGGTCAAGTACGAGGTCGACAAGGAAACGGGCGCGATCTTCGTTGACCGCTTCATGCTGACGGCCATGCACTACCCGTGCAACTACGGCTACATCCCGCAGACCCTGTCGGAAGACGGCGACCCCGCCGACGTGCTGGTCGTGACCCCGTTCCCGATCCAGATCGGCGCCGTGGTGCGCTGCCGCGCCATCGGCGTGCTGGAAATGGACGACGAGTCGGGCGGCGACGCCAAGCTGCTGGCCGTGCCGATCGAAAAGCTCTACCCCCCGTACCGCAACATCAAGTCCTACGAAGATCTGCCGACGGAAGACATCTCCCGCATCCAGCACTTCTTCGAGCACTACAAGGACCTGGAAAAGGGCAAGTGGGTCAAGGTCAAGGGCTGGAAGGGCGTAGCAGCCGCTCACGAGGAAATCCTCAAGAGCGCCGAACGCCACAACAAGGCCTGATCAGGGTTTGGTCCGGGCCGGCGTCGCGCCGGTCCGTGTCCGCATGCGGCGCGGCCGCGACGGCATGATGCCGATCGCCGCCGCGCCGTTGCTTTGCGGGGCCAGCAGATTCTCGGACACCTGGGCGGCCGCCGCCTGGATGCGGGTCTTGAGCGCTTCCAGCCGCTGCGCCGTGGTGCGCGCCTGCGAGGCGATGAACACCAGGCTGCCGACCACCTTCTGGTCGGGACTGAAGATCGCCGCGCCGATCCCCATCAGGCCGCGGTCGACCTCGCCGTGCGAGACGCACACGCCGGCGGCGCGCAACTGCTTCAGGTTGGCGCGGAATTCATCCCAGTCCTCGCCCAGGCCGGCCTCGCGGATCTCGGCCGCGTGCCACAGCATCAGGTTGCGCAACTGGTAGGGCGGCAGGTTGGCCAGGATGGGCTTGGCCGTGGCGCCTCGGAACATCGGGAAGGGCCGGCCGCGCGCGTAGCTCGATTCGATGGAGTCGTCGGTCCAGTAGCGGTCCACGCACATGACCTTGTCGCCGTAGTAGCTGCACAGCATCAGGTTGGCGTGCAGCTCGTCGCCGGCGGCGCGCATCACGTCGCGGGCCGCGCGCATCAGCGGATCGTGCTGGCGCAGGTGGCGGTCCAGCTCGATGATGCGCGAGCCCAGCACATAGGCGCCGCCCGAGGTGGGGGCCAGCAGCCCGCTTTCGGTCAGTGATTTCAGGTAGCGGTAGGCGGTCGCGCGCGAGCACTCCAGATGCTCCATGACGTCTTCCTGGAAGGCGGCGGTGGTGTCGTCGCGGAACAGGTCGAGGATGGACAACATGCGGTCTGGAGTGCTCATTGCTGCGCGCGCCTAGTGAATGTGGAAGCCGCCATTGACGTCGACCACGATGCCGGTGGAATACGAGGACAGGTCCGATGCCAGGAAGAGAATGGCCTGGGCGACTTCGGCGGGCGAGCCGAAGCGTTGCAGCGGAATGCCTTGTTTGAGTTCTGTTTCCCAATTTTCGCCGAATTTGCCCAGCGTCATGTCCGTCTCGATGATGCCGGGCGCGACGCAGTTGGCGCGTACCCCGCGCGGCCCCAGTTCGCGGGCCAGCGCCTTGGTGAAACTGATGACCCCGCCCTTGGACGCGGCGTAGTGCGAGCCGCCCAGCAGGCCGCCGCCGCGCAGCGCGGCGGTGGATCCCAGGTTGACGATGGCCGGCTTGCGATCGCTGGCCAGCAGGGCGGGCAGGGCGACGCGGGTGACGTTGTAGGTGCCGGTCAGGTTCACGTCCACCATGCGCCGGAACTCGTCCTCGGGCAGGTCCCAGATGCGGGTGGCGGCGACGATGCCGGCGTTGTTGACCAGCACGTCGATGCCGCCCAGCGCGTCTTGCGCGCGCGCCATCGCCGCCTCGCAGGACGCGCCGTTGGACACGTCGCAATGCAGCGTCACGGGGCCGCCGCCTCGCGGGCCGCCGGCGTCATTGTCCGGATAGTCGCGGTCCAGCACGGCCACCGCCGCGCCATGCTCGATGAAGAGCCGGACGATGGCCGCGCCGATGCCTCGGGGGTTGGCGCCCCCCGTGACGACGGCGCGCTTGCCGGCCAGCAGTTGCGGGACGCCCCCGCTCATTGCTTCACCAGCGGGCAGTTGCCCTGCGCCAGCGGACGGAAGGCCTGCTCGGCGGGGATCTTGCGCACCAGGTTGTAGTAGTCCCAGTCGCGCTTGGACTCGGCCGGCGACTTGACCTTGAACAGGTACAGGTCGCGCATCACGCGGCCGTCCTCGCGGATGCGGCCGTTCTCGGTCATGAAGTCGTTGATGGGCGTGTCGTGCATCTTCTTGAGCACGGCTTCGGACGCGTCCGTGCCCGCCGCCTTGACCGCGTTCAGGTAGTGCATGGTGGCGCTGTAGTTGCTGGCCTGCACCATCGACGGCATGCGGCCGGTGCGCTTGAAGTAGCGCTCGGACCAGACGCGCGTCTGGTCGTTCAGGTCCCAGTAGAACGGCTCGACCAGGTTCAGCCCCTGGGCGTATTCCAGGCCCACGCTGCGCACGTCGACGATGCTCATGAACAGCGCGGCCACGCGCTGCTTGCCGCCCATGATGCCGAACTCGAAGGCCTGCTTGATGCTGTTGATGGTGTCGCCGCTGCCGTTGGCCAGGCCGATCACCTGGGCCTTGGAGGCCTGCGCCTGCAACAGGAAGGACGAGAAGTCGGCATTGGCGATGGGATGGCGCACGCTGCCCAGCACCTGGCCGCCCTTGCTCTTGACCACCGCCATCGCGTCGCGTTCCAGCGAGTGGCCGAAGGCGTAGTCGGACGTGATGAAGAACCAGCTCTTGCCGCCGTCGTCCATGACGCCGCTGGCCACGCCGGTGGCGTAGGCATAGGTGTCGTAGGTCCAGTGCATGCCGTTGGGCGAGCAGGCCTTGCCGGTCAGGTCGGCCGAGCCGGCGCTGGTGAAGATCACCACGCGCTTCATCTGCCGCGTCAGGTCCTGCACCGCCAGCGCGATGGCGGAGTTGGGCACGTCCAGGATCAGGTCGACCTTGTCGTTCTCGTACCACCGGCGGGCCGTGGCCACGCCGATGTCCACCTTGTTCTGGTGGTCGGCCGAGATCACCTCGATCGGCTTGCCCAGCACGGTGCCGCCGAAATCCTCGACCGCCATCTTCACGGCCTCGACGCCGTACTTGCCGGACAGGTCGGCCATCATGCCGGACTGGTCGCCCAGCACGCCGATCTTGACCACGTCGTCCGATACCTGGGCCTGGGCGGACCAGGCCAGCGCGCCCAGCGCGCAAGCGGCCAGGGTCTGTTTGAAAGCTTGCTTCATGTTTGTCTCCTCTTGGGGGTGCGATGCCTTGTGGCCGTCGCGCATCTTGCCTGTCGCGGAAAACGATGGTGGCAAGCCCGCGTGCCGGCCGGTCATGGCCGGATCCGCCGCCCTGTGCCGGGCGGTCGGAACAACAAGGGTTACTCCAGCGTCTGGCCGGCGTAGCCCTCGATGAACAGATTGGGTTTCAGGAAAAAGCTCAGCACCAGCGCGCCCTGCGGCGCGCGCGCCACGTGGCGGTTGCCGCGCGGGCGCCACACGTAGTTGCCGGCGCTGACCTCGCCCTCGGCGTCCACGATCGCGCCTTCCAGCACATAGGTCTGCTCGACCTCGACGTGCTCGTGCAGCGGCAGCTCGGTGCCGGGCTGCCAGCGGAACAGGGCGGTCAGGAGGCCGCTTTCCTTGTCCTGCATCAGCACCTTCATGTCGATGCCTTCGACCTGCGTGGGCTTCCACGGCAGTTCATCGACTTTCAGGAAGCGCGAGGCCAGTGGCGGCAGCGCGTTGGCTGCCGGGCAGCCGGGGGTTTCGAGGGCCATGTTGTCTCCTAGCCAGAACTCGTTATGGAAGATAAACCAAAAATCTTGTTATTGAGTGTTTAAAAATAGTCGCGTATATTGAGATTTATGTCAACGCCGATTTGTCGAAGAACAGACGGCAGGCATGACCGGACACGGCAGGAATAAAGATCCGGCGAACAATGCTCATCCTCGGGCAGCAGCGTCACAGGTGTTGGGCGCCGCTCCATCGGGGCCGCGCGGAGCCGGCTTGGCCGGTCCGCTGTCGCGCCCCCTGGGGCAAGCGCGTAGCGCTTCGAGGGTGGGCTCCATACAAGGAGACATAGCTTGAAGAATGACTATCTGGACCAGGCCTTTGGGCTGGGGGGGCGCGTGGCGCTGGTGACGGGCGCGGCGCGGGGACTGGGGTACGCCATTGCCCAGGCGCTGGGCCAGGCCGGGGCGAAAGTGGTCGTCAACGACCTGTCCGCGCAGGCCTGCGACGCGGCCTGCGAACGCTTGAGGGCGGCGGGCATCCAGGCGCAGGGCGCGCCGTTCGACGTGGCCGACGGCGAGGCCGTCGCGGCCGCGCTGCGCGAGCTGGAGGCGGCCGGATGGGCGCCCGACGTGCTGGTCAGCAACGCCGGCAACCAGAACCGCAAGCCCGTGGTCGAGATGACGCCGGCCGAATGGCAGGCGCTGCAGAACGTGCACGTCAACGGCGCCTTCAACTGCGCCCGCGCGGCGCTGCCGGGCATGGTCCGGCGCGGCTTCGGCCGCATCGTGCTGATGTCGTCCGTGGCCGGGCAGGCCACCATGCCCAACATCGCCGCCTACGCCACGGCCAAGGGCGCCATCGCCGCCTTCGCGCGGGCGCTGGCCGTGGAATACGGCGGCAGCGGCATCACCTGCAACGCGCTGGCGCCGGGCTTCGTGCGCACCGACTTCACGCAGGGGCTGCAGGACAATCCGCAGTTCCAGTCCTTCCTGTCCACGGCGGTGCCGGCCGGACGCTGGGCCGAGCCGGACGATATCGCGCCGGCGGTGGTGTACCTGGCCTCGCCGGGCGCGGCCTTCGTCAACGGCCAGGTGCTGGCGATCGACGGCGGCCTGCTGGCGCGCATGTAGGGGAGGCCGCGATGAGCGAACAAAACGTGCTGTCCGCCCAGGGGCTGGTCAAGCGCTTCGGCGGCTTTCGCGCCGTCGACGGCGTGTCGCTGGCCCTGCGGGAAGGCTCCATCCATGCCTTGATCGGCCCGAACGGCGCCGGCAAGACCACCTGTTTCAACCTGCTGACCAAGTTCCTCTCGCCGGACGAGGGCGAGATCCGCTACCGGGGCCGCGACATCACGTCGCTGGCGCCCGAGCAGATCGCCCGGCTGGGCATCGTGCGCTCGTTCCAGATCTCGGCCGTGTTCCTGGGCCTGACCGTGCTGCAGAACATGCGCGTGGCGCTGATGCGCCAGCATGGCGACGGCATGCGCTTCTGGCGCAGCCGCCGCAGCGTGGACCGCTTCAATGCGCGCGCGCTGGAACTGCTGGCCGCCGTCGGGCTGGATGACCAGGCCGACACCGTCGCCGCGCTGCTGCCCTATGGCCGCAAGCGCGCGCTGGAGATCGCCATGACGCTGGCGCTGGACCCGGAGATCATGCTGCTGGACGAGCCCATGGCCGGCCTGGGCCAGGAGGACGTGGCGCGCATCGCGGCGCTGATCCGGCGCGTGTCGGCCAAGCGCAGCATCCTCATGGTGGAACACAACCTGTCCGTGGTCGCGGACCTGTCCGACACCATCACCGTGCTGGCGCGCGGCGCCGTGCTGGCCCAGGGCGACTACGCCGCCGTGTCGCGCGACGAGCGCGTCATCACCGCCTACATGGGCGCGGAAGAGGAGGCGCACTGATGCTGTCCATCAACAAGCTCAACGCCTGGTACGGCGAATCGCATGTGCTGCACGGCGTGGACATCGAGGTCCGGCGCGGCGAGCTGGTCACCATCCTGGGCCGCAACGGCGCCGGCAAGACCACCACGCTGCGCGCCATCATGGGCATCCTGGACAAGCGCAGCGGCTCGATCCGCCTGAACGACCAGGAAACCATCGCCATGGCGCCGCACCGCATCCCGCGCCTGGGCGTGGTGTATTGCCCGGAAGAGCGGGCCGTGTTCCGCAGCCTGAACGTGACCGAGAACCTGATGCTGCCGCCCAGGCTGGCCGACGGCGGCATGACGCTGGACGAGATCTACGCGCTGTTCCCGAACCTGCGCGAACGCAGCGCCAGTTCGGGCGGCAACCTGTCCGGCGGCGAGCAGCAGATGCTGGCCATCGCCCGCATCCTGCGCACCGGCGCCCAGCTGATCCTGCTGGACGAGCCGACCGAGGGCCTGGCCCCGGTCATCGTGCAGCAGATCGGGCAGGCCATCCGCACGCTCAAGCAGCGCGGCTTCACCATCGTGCTGGTCGAGCAGAACTTCCGCTTCGCGACCAAGGTGGCCGACCGCCATTACGTGATGGAGCATGGCCGCGTGGTCGACCAGATGTCGGCCGACGAGGCGCGCAACGATCCGGACCGGATCGCGCGCCGCCTGGGTGTCTGAGGGGAGATTTCCGTGTTCGAAATATTTGGCGTGCCATCCACGGCACTCTTCGGCCAGCTGTTGCTCGGCCTCATCAATGGTTCCTTCTACGCCTTGCTGTCGATCGGCCTGGCGGTGATCTTCGGCTTGCTGAACATCATCAACTTCGCCCACGGCGCGCAGTACACCGCGGGCGCCTTCCTGGCCTGGATGCTGCTGAACTACGTGGGCGTGAACTACTGGGCGGCGCTGGTGCTGGTGCCGCTCATCATGGCCGTCTTCGCCGTCGTGACGGAACGGCTGCTGATCTCGCGCACCTACCGCATGGATCATCTGTACGGGCTGCTGCTGACCTTCGGCATCGCGCTGCTGATCGAAGGCGGGCTGCGGCAGGCCTATGGCGTGTCGGGCCTGCCGTACACCATCCCCAAGGCGCTGACCGGCGGCGTCAACCTGGGCTTCATGTTCCTGCCCTGGTATCGCGGCTGGGCCGTGCTGGTGTCGCTGGCGCTGTGCCTGCTGGTCTGGGCGCTGATGGAAAAGACCCGCATCGGCGCGATGCTGCGCGCGGCCACCGAGAATCCGGTGGTGGTGCGCTCGTTCGGCATCAACGTGCCGCTGCTCATCACGCTGACCTATGCGCTGGGCGTGGCGCTGGCCTCGGTGGCCGGCGTGATCGCGGCGCCCATCTACCAGGTCAGTCCGATGATGGGCTCGAACCTGGTGGTGGTCGTGTTCGCGGTGGTGGTGATCGGCGGCATGGGCTCCATCATGGGCGCCATCGTCAGCGGCTTCGGCCTGGGCGTGATCGAGGGGCTGACCAAGGTGTTCTACCCCGAGGCCGCCAACCTGGCGATCTTCATCATCATGGTGCTGGTGCTGCTGTGCAAGCCGGCGGGCCTGTTCGGCAAGCCCTTGCAGGTGCAGAACGTGCTGGCCGCCGAGGCCACGCGCGAACCGGTGCAGCTGGGCCGGCGCGGCATGCGCCTGGCCATGGCGGCGCTGGCGGTGCTGGCGCTGGCCGCGCCCTGGTTCGTGTACCCCACGTTCCTGATGAAGGTGCTGTGCTTCGCGCTGTTCGCGGCGGCGTTCAATCTGCTGGTGGGCTATGTGGGCCTGTTGTCGTTCGGCCATGCGGCCTTCTTCGGCGCGGCGGCCTACGCCACCGGCATCGTCATGAAGCTGCTGGGCGCCACGCCCGAACTGGGGCTGCTGGCGGGGGCGCTGACCGGCGGGCTGCTGGGGCTGGCCTTCGGCGCCATCGCCATCCGCCGGCAGGGCATCTACTTCGCCATGATCACGCTGGCCCTGTCGCAGCTGGTGTACTTCATCGCCGTGCAGGCCGGCTTCACCGGCGGCGAGGACGGCCTGCAAAGCGTGCCGCGCGGCAAACTGTTCGGGATCTGGGACCTGGACGGCGTCATGCCCATGTACTACTTCACGCTGGCCGTGTTCGCGCTGGGCTACGCCTTCGTGCTGCGGGTGCTGAACTCGCCCTTCGGCGAGGTCATACGCTCGGTGCGCGACAACGAGCAGCGCGCGCGCTCGCTGGGCTATTCCACGTCGCGCTACAAGCTGCTGGCCTTCACCTTGTCCGCCTCGCTGGCCGGGCTGGCCGGCGGCCTGAAGGTGCTGGTGTTCGGCGTGGCCTCGCTGACCGACGTGCACTGGCACGCCAACGGCGAAGTGGTGCTGATGGCGCTGCTGGGCGGCATCGGCACCGTCTTCGGCCCGCTGGCCGGCGCCTTCACCTTCGTGTCCCTGCAGAACTACCTGGCGCCGCTGGGGTCCTGGGTGCTGATCGTGCAGGGCGCCATCTTCGTGCTGTGCGTGCTGCTGTTGCGCGACGGCATCATGGGCCTGGTCTCGCGCCTGTGGCTGGCCGCAACCCGATCCAGAAAGGAGTCCTGATGTTTCTTCATGTCGTCATGCTGAGCCTGTCCGCCGACGCGGATGCGTGCTTCCACGAACGGGTGCAGGGCTATTGCCGCCGCATCCTGGCCGAATGCGATGGCGTCGCGGCCTATGCCTTCCGCGCCAACGAGGCCTCGCGCGCCGACGGGCTGACGCATGCGGTGGTCGCCGCGTTTCCCGACAGCGCGGCGCACGACCGCTACCAGGTCTCGCCCGCGCACCAGGAAATGAAGGCCTACATGGCCGGTTTCATCGATCGGCTGGTGGTGTTCGATGGGGATATCCCTGGGTTCAAGCCGCCCGCATGAGCGCTTCCGCCCTGGCCGGAAAGGGATAAACTTCCGGATGTTTCGCGCGCCGCCCTGCTGTAGCCCAAGAGCGGGGCGGCGGCCATTTCCTCAGGTTCCGTCACCCGCGCGCCGATACCCGGCCGCGCGCTCGTCATAGGTTGAGTCAGCATGGACTACGTATTGCCTCCTTCCCCGCAGACCTCGGTTCCCGTCGTCGGCAGCAACGCGCGCTTTCCGGTGCGCCGTGTCTATTGCGTCGGCCGGAACTACGCCGAGCACGCCAAGGAAATGGGCTTCACCGGCCGCGAAGACCCGTTCTTCTTCTGCAAGCCCGCTGACGCCGTGCTGAACGTGGCCGACGGCGAAACCGGCAAGATGCCTTACCCGCCCAAGACCTCCAACCTGCACTACGAGATGGAGCTTGTCGTGGTGCTGGGCAAGGGCGGCCGCGATATCCCGGTCGAGCAGGCCAACGACTGCGTCTGGGGCTATGCGCTGGGCCTGGACATGACGCGCCGCGACCTGCAGGGCGAAATGAAGAAGCAGGGTCGCCCCTGGGAAGTGGGCAAGGCCTTCGACCAGTCCGCGCCGCTGGGCCCGATCCATCCGCGCAGCGCCGTGGGCACGCTGGACAAGGGCGCCATCTGGCTGGACGTGAACGGCCAGCGCAAGCAATCCAGCGACATCTCGCAGATGATCTGGAACGTGCCGGAAAGCATTGCCTACCTGTCGGGCCTGTTCGAGCTGCAGCCGGGCGACATCATCTTCACCGGCACGCCCGAGGGCGTGGGCGCCGTCGTGAAGGGCGATGTCATCGCGGGCGGCATCGAGGGCCTGGGCGAACTGCGCGTGCAGATCGTTTAAGCTACGCGCCGTTTCCCTTTCATTTGATCAGGAGTTCCAGCATGCGCGGGAAGATCGTGTTGACCGCCTTCGTGGTGTTCGGTTTCGTGCTCGCCGGGTGCAACACCATGGCGGGCATGGGCAAGGACGTGTCGCGGGCCGGCAGCGCCATCACCAACGCCGCCGAGAAGTAAGCCGGCGGCCGCCGCGCCCGTTCTCCGGGACGCGGCCCCAAAGAAAAAGCCCCTTGATCGCTCAAGGGGCTTTTTTGTTGCCAGGTAGAACGCGAGGTCAGAGCACGTCGCCCGCGTAGTCCGCCAGCCGCGAGCGCTCGCCGCGCTGCAGCGTGACGTGGCCCGCGTGCGGCCAGCCCTTGAAGCGGTCGACCACGAAGGTCAGGCCCGAGCTGCCCTCGGTGAGGTAGGGCGTGTCGATCTGGGCGATGTTGCCCAGGCAGATCACCTTGGTGCCGGGGCCGGCGCGCGTGACCAGCGTCTTCATCTGCTTGGGCGTCAGGTTCTGCGCCTCGTCGATGATGAGGTACTTGTTGAGGAAGGTGCGGCCGCGCATGAAGTTCAGCGACTTGACCTTGATGCGCGAGCGGATCAGGTCCATGGTGGCGGCCCGCCCCCAATCGCCGTTGCCTTCGCCTTCGCCCATGTTCAGCACGTCCAGGTTGTCTTCCAGGGCGCCCATCCAGGGCAGCATCTTTTCCTCTTCGGTGCCCGGCAGGAAGCCGATGTCCTCGCCCACCGGCACCGTGACGCGGGTCATGATGATCTCGGTGTAGCGCTTGGTCTCCAGCACCTGGGTGATGCCGGCGGCCAGTGCCAGCAGCGTCTTGCCCGTGCCCGCCTGGCCCAGCAGCGACACGAAGTCGCATTCCGGGTTCATCAGCAGGTTCATGGCGAAGTTCTGCTCGCGGTTGCGCGCGGTGATGCCCCAGACATTGTTCTTGCCGTGGGTGTAGTCGCGCAGCGTGGCCAGCACCGCCGTCTTGCCGCTGACCTCGCGCACCTGCGCGTACAGCGGCATCTGGCCTTCAAAGTAGACGAACTGGTTGACCACGAACTGCGCGCACAGCGGGCCGTTGATGCGGTAGAACGTGGTGCCGCCCTGTTGCCAGGATTCGACGTTCTTGCCGTGCTTGTTCCAGAAGTCCTCGGGCAGCTGCATCACGCCCGAGTACATCAGGTCCGAGTCTTCCAGGACGTGGTCGTTGTAGTAGTCCTCGGCCGCCATGCCCAGCGCGCGGGCCTTCAGGCGCATGTTGATGTCTTTCGACACCAGCACGACCTCGCGTTGCGGGTACTTTTCCTGCAGCGCCCGCACCACGCCCAGGATCTGGTTGTCGGCCTTGCCCATGGGCAGGTCCGAGGGCAGGGTGCTGTGGATGGCCGTGGTCTGGAACATCAGGCGGCCGGTGGCATCCTTGTTGCCCAGCGCCGACAGCTCCAGCCCGTCGTCCAGCTGCTTGGCGTCCTGCACCAGCGCGTCCAGCGAACGGCTGACCTGGCGCGCGTTGCGCGCCACTTCGGACATGCCCTTCTTTTGGTGGTCCAGCTCTTCCAGCGTCATCATCGGCAGGAAGATGTCGTGCTCTTCGAAGCGGAACAGCGAGCTGGGATCGTGCAGCAGCACGTTGGTGTCCAGCACGAACAGCTTGCTGGGCGCGTTCTGCGGGCGCGCCTTGGCGCGCTTGGCCGGCGCCGGGG
>NZ_JAGTJY010000109.1:0-20583 GCF_018195695.1 Achromobacter sp. Marseille-Q0513
CGCCGCCGCGCACCCGTATGCCTTCCTCGCACAAGGTATAGCAAGGCTTGCGCGGGCCGAACATCATCCACAGGCTGGACAACAGCGCCAGGCCCAGCAGCGAGAACAGCAGGACTTCCATCGTCGTCAGATGGCGGGAGGACAGCGCGCCATACAGCACCGCGGCGCCCGCGCCGCCGCACAGCACCGGCAGCCCGACGGAATGCGGCGTGATCTCCACGCTGCCGCGTCCGGCCGCCTCCAGCCGCTTCAGCTCGGCGACATACGCGTCGCGGTCCGCTTGCGCATGCGTGGAGAATTCTTGTTCCAGCGAGGATGCGATGTCACTCATGACGTCTCCAGAAGGGATAGGCAATACGAAACCTGCGCGGCGCGGGTTGCCGGCGCTCAAGCCGATACGGCGGATTCCAGCCCCAGCTCGACCAGCAGCGCGGCGTCGCGCGGATCGCGCGCGCGGGCCAGCAGCTCGGGCGTGATGGCCACGCCCAGCGCGTCCAGGCGCTGCTTGAGCGGCGGATGGGTGTCCAGCGGATGCGCCTGCTGATCCTGCAGACGCTCTTGCGGATCGTCCAGGCCATGCTCGGCGACCAGCCGGCGCACCATCTTCAGCACGCCGCCGCGCTCCTCTGCCGGCGCCTGCTGATTGTGCGCCAGCGCCGCGTCCACGATTCGATGCAGCCCGGAAATGCGCAGCAGCGCCAGCGCCGATGATTCCGTGCCGGCGATGCGGCTGCCGAACGCGTCGGCCGCCAGTTCGCGCTCACGGCTCCAGTGATGCATGGCTTCCTCGAAACTCGCGAGGAACCATTTTCCATACAGCGTGATCGGCGCGGCGAACCAGGCGCGCGAGCCGTCGTCCTTCTCGTCGTGCTCGTTGGTGATGGCGAAGATGCTGTCCAGGAAGCTGCGGTAAATGGGCGCGAAACGCAGGCTGTAGCCCGTGTCCTCGCCGGTGAAATGGCCAAGCTCGTGCGCGATCACCGCGGACACCTGGGCGCGGTCCAGGAAAGCCATGTAGGGCAAGGGCAGGTACAGCACGCGGCCGTCCGGCACCGGCTGGCCGCTGACCAGCGCCACCGGATGCTCGGTGACGAAGAAGCCTTCGTTCAGGCCGACGACGACCGCATCGGGCGCGCGCGCGTCTGTCCGCTTGGCGATCTCGCGCACGAACTCCCACAGGCGCGGCGCCTGGTGCGGCGCCAGCGACTGGCCCATGAGCAGGATGGGTTCGGATGCGCCCTGGCGTCCGGACAGGCGCAGCGCGCCATACAGCATCTTGAAGCCATACCAGGCCAGCGCCAGCGCGACCATGGCGAGGAACACGCCCAGCTTCACGCCGCCGTCCGACACGCCCGGCCGGCTCAGGATGATGATGGCTTCGAAACTCAACAGGGAGATCAGGCCGCCGAACACCAGCACGGTCTGTGACAGCATGAACTTCAGCAACCAGCGGCGGCCGTTCTCGAAGGCCTGCATCAGCGCGTCGCGCGACTGCATGGCCTGCGCCGTGGCACGGCGGATCGCCACCAGCGCCGCGCAGAACGACGCGGTCGCCAGAAGGCCCAGCAACAGCGTCAAGGGCGCCAGCAGCGCCAGCGCGTCATGTACCCACGGGCTGCGCTGGCCGTAGTAACGCAAAGATGTCACCGGCACCGTCGGCAAGGCGCCAACGCGCTGCCACTGCCATAGCGCGATGATTGTCATAGCCACTGGCACACCAAGGCCTAGGACAAAAACCATCCGGCGTATGCGAGCGGAATACGGCACTACGTCGTTCACGATTCTTATTCATTTTTGTGGCGGTGGCCGAGTATATAGCCCGAACGACGGTGAATATCAACGATTTTGTCTGGGAAATATCTCAATATCTCGTGAATGCTTGAGCAAACAAGAATTCAAAAATAAAAATATCGAATTTTTGCGTTCGATATCACTATCACGGTCGCGGCGCCCGGAACGGATTCGTTATCGTCAGGCCATCCTCGAGGATCTGCCCGTGGCTCATATCTTCACTGTAAAGCGTACGGCAACCTGCTCCGACCGCCGCCGTAGCGATGCTGGCATCGTAGAAGGACAACCGGCCCTCCTAGCGCGACCGACGCCTGCACGCCCGCCGCCACGCCAGCAGCAGAAGCAGCAGCACCACCAGGACGGCAACGCCGCCCGGCACCAGATACGGCTGGGCCTTCGCCAGCAGCGGCACGGGGCCGCCATCGCGGGACTGCTGCACGTCCGCGGGCGTGACCCGCAGATCCGGATTGCCGTAGCTCGCCAGCACGTAATTGGAAATGTCCGCCACCTGCTGGTTGGTCAGCGGATTGACGTAGGACTTCTGATCGAAGCGCGGCATCAGCACGTGCTGGTCGCCGACATTGCGGTCGATGCCGTACAGGATGGTCGCGACCAGGTTGGCCGCCGTGCCCGCGCCGGTGGCGGTGTTGTGGAACAGCGAGGGATAGGCCTGGTTGGCGCTGCCCGCGCCGCTGGACTGGTGACAGCTGGCGCAATAGCCGCTGAACAGCGCGGCGCCGGACTTCAGGCTGGCGGTGGCGGTCTGGCTGTCCATGCCGCGCCGCCGCGCCTCGTCGCTGGCCGCGCGGCCCTGGCCATAGGCGGTCCCGGCCGGGCGCTTGCTGTCCGCCGCGGACTCGGGGCCGACCGGCGCGGTGCTCTTCAGGTAGGCCGCGATCGCCCGAAGGTCCGTCTCGGGCATGTGCTGGAAACTGTTCTCGACCGCCTCGGCCATCATGCCGCCAGCCTGGGCCTTGCCGGCGACGCGGCCGGTGCGCAGGTACTGCACCAACTCGTCTTCCGACCAGCCGCCGATGCCGGCAACAGGATCCGAGCTGATGTTCGGCGCGTACCACGGCCCGACGGGGCCGCCGCCCAGCGCGCGGCCGGCGTCCTCGGCCATGAGCGCGTTGCGCGGCGTATGACAGCTGCTGCAATGCGCCAGCGCATTGGCCAGATAGGCGCCACGGTTGATCTGCTCGCTCTTGGACGGATCCGGGGCGTAGCGCCGGTTGTCCAGGAACAGCAGGTTCCATCCCAGCATCGAGGCCCGCACGCTGAACGGGAACGGCAGCTGCGTGACCGGAGCGGGCTGGTCCACCGGCGCCACGCCCTTCATGAAATAGGCGGACAGCGCCTTCATGTCCTCGTCGGTGATCAGGGTGTAGGACGTGTAGGGCATGGCCGGATACAGCCGCGCGCCATCCTTGCGCACGCCCTCGCGCAGCGCGCGGGCAAAATCCGCCTCGCTGTAGTCGCCGATGCCCGCCGTCCTGGACGGCGTGATGTTGCTGGCGTAGATGACGCCCAGCGGACTGTTGATGGGATAGCCGCCGGCATATGGCTTGCCGCCGCCGGCCTGCGTGTGACAGGCCAGGCAGTCGGCGGCGATGGCCAGCGAGCGGCCGCGCTCGAGCAGGCGCGCATCGGCCTCGGCCGGCGCTTGCGCGGCGGCGCCGGCGGCCAGCCCCAGCCATAGCGCCGCGCCCAGGCCGCGACGCAGCCAGGCGCGCGGGCGCCGGGAAACGGGATCGGAAACGGCATGCGCGGGGCGGGCGGCGGGCATCATGCGGCGGCATCCATCTGTTTGGCGATGGCCGCCGCGGCCTTCAGGCCCAGGGCGGCCATGCTCAAGGTGCTGTTCACCACGCTGGCCGAGGGCATCGCGCCGCCGCCCGGCAGCCAGAGATTGTCGTGGTCGTGCGCGCGGCAGTCGCCGTCCACCACCGAGTCCTTGGGATTGGCGCCCATGATGACGCTGCCCATCATGTGGTTGTTGGCGTTGAGCTGCGTCGTGATGCGGAATTCGGTGGCCTGGAACAGCGTGCCGATATGCCGCAGCTGCGCGTGGGCGGCCTCGGCGCCCTTGCGCACGTAGTCGCCCACGTCGTAGTTGACGTCCGGACAGGGCAGCCCCAGCGGATCCATCCGCGTCTTGCTCAGGGTCAGGCGGTTGTTGGGGTCCGGCAGCGGCTCCAGGCTGATCGACAGGTCCACGCCATGCGCGGCGCGGCGGCGGATCTCGGCATCCAGCGCCTTGCCGGCCAGTCCCATGTCCATGGCGGCCTGCGTGGCCGACGCGACCTGGGTGATGTTGTTCAGGATCATCTTGTTGGCCGAATAGGCCGAACGGAAGGCGCCGTCGCGCGGCCCCACCAGGCAGCTGCTCTGCGCGGGGCCGCGTCCCGGCCAAAGCGGTTCGCTGGCCAGGAAGAAGCAGTGGAAGCCCGAGTGGTCCATGATGTTGCGGCCCACCTGGTCGGACGAGTTGGCGATGCCGGCGGGGTTGCGTTCATTGGCGGCCATGAGCAGCAGGCGCGGGGTTTCCAGCGCGTTGCAGGCCAGCACGAAATGCCGGCCGGTGGCCTTGTGCGATTTGCGCGCCTGGTCGTACCAGTGCACGGCGGTGACGCGGTTGTTCTCGTCCGTGTCGATCTTGTAGACCACGGCCTGCGGCAGCACGATGGCGCCCTTCTCCTCGGCCGCCTGGACATGATGGATGCCGTTGTACATGGCGCCGACCGGACAGATCGGCTGGCAGTTGTTGTTGCCGCAACAGGTGGGACGGCCGCGCCAGGGCCGCGTGCTGCGGCCCTGGGGAATGGGCACCGAGCGATAGCCATGCGGGTTCACCACGTCGGCGAAACGCTGGTCGCCATAGGCCCACGGCACCATGTCCATCGGGTAGGGGCCGCTGCGCTCGACCGGCGATTGCTGCGCGGGATCGTTGGGACCGGCCACGCCCATCTCGTTCTCGGCCTGCAGGTAGTAGGGCTCCAGTGCCTCGTACGAGATCGGCCAGTCGCGGCCCACGCCGTAGGCCGATTGCATGCGCAGGTCCACCGGCAGATGGCGCCAACAGGAAGCCGCCCAATGCCAGGTGGTGCCGCCCACGGTGCGCAGATAGCCCTGCTTGAAGCCGCTGCCGCTGGGGCCGGTCAGGTGGACGTAGTTGTTTTCCGGGAAGTACAGCGGCGCGGGCGCCAGCGGGGACTGTGGATACAAGCCCTGGAAATCGGATCCCAGGCGATTGGCGAAGGGCATGTTGCGCCAGTTTTCCACGGCCTGGGCGCGCTCGATGCGCAGGCCGGCCTCCAGGATCAGCACGGAGTGGCCGCGGGCGCTCAGCTGGTCCGCGATCATCGCGCCCACGACGCCGGAGCCGACGACGACGATGTCCGCGCGCGCGTCGCCGTCGGCGGAGAATTCTGCTTGTCTCATAGGGTTGCGCCAGGTGAAGCGATCAGGGGAGGCTCGGGCGACATGGCCGCCGGATCCGGCGGCGCCGCTGTCCACCAGAGCGGGCCATAGCTGCAATAGGTGGGCACGGTGAGCGCGTCGCGCACGGGCTGGTACATCAGCGCGTCTTCATAGGCGACGACGACGGCGGCCGGCCCGCGCCCCACGGTGCCCGTGTACCAGGCGGCGACGATGTCGCTGGCCAGGTCCTGCAGCCCGGCCTGCCTGGCCGCGGCCATCAGCGCGTCGGCGGTGGGATGGCTGGCCGCCAGCGCGGCCAGCCTGGGCCAGTCGCCGGCCTGGCGCACGCCGGAACGTTCCAGCGCATCGCGCATGCGGCGCGCGGTGACGGGGTTCAGGTGGGCGTGGTCGGTCAGCGCGCGCGACAGCGCGAGAAACCCGTCGTCGGCCACGGGCGCGGCCGACGGTTGCGCGGCGGGTTGAGCACAGAGCAGGGAGGGATAGGCGAGCAGTCCGGCTTCAAGCGCGACGCCGGCCAGGCCCAGCATGAGCGCGCGGCGGCGCGGCAGCGCGGCCTGCGTGTCGGTCTCGGAAGGATCCGGGGCCGGGCTGCCTGAGGAGGGCGATTCCACGGTGATCTGTCCTTTCCAGTAAAACACTGCGGTTTACTTTATCGGATGCACCTGACAGGAAGGTGTACTGTACACCTCTGCCCCATGGGCAACAATTTTCCATTTTCCGCATTGCCGCGCGGCGGGTTTCATGCCCGGCCGCGCCAAGCCCATATTTCCCGGAGCGTTCCATGGCAAAGATAAGCATCGATTTCGTCTCGGACGTGGCCTGCCCGTGGTGCGCGGTGGGCCTGGGCGGCCTGCTGGCCGCGATCGAACGGCTGCGCGGCGAGGCCGAGGTCGAACTGCATTTCCGGCCCTTCGAGCTGAACCCCGACATGCCCAAGGGCGGACAGAACACCATCGAGCGCCTGATGGCCAAGTACGGCTACGACCGCGAGCGCATCCAGGCCAACCGCAAGGTGATCAGCGAGCGCGCGGCGGCCGTCGGCATGCCGATGCTCATGGCCGACGACAACCGCTCCTACAACACCTTCGACGCGCATCGGCTGCTGCATTGGGCCGGGCTGCAGGATCCCGCCCTGCAGGTCGCGCTGAAGAAACGCCTGCTGGCGGTCTATCACGACGACAACCTGGACACGAGCGACGCCGAGGTGCTGGCGCGCGCGGCGGCCGACGCCGGCCTGGACGAGGCGCAAGCGCGCGAGGTGCTGGCGTCCGGCCGCCATGCCGATGAGGTCAGGACCGAGGAAGCGCAATGGCGCGATCGCGGCATCACGTCGGTGCCCTCGGTGATTCTCAACGGCAAGTACCTGGTGTCCGGCGGCCAGCCGCCGGACGTGTTCGAGCAGGCGCTGCGCCAGGTGGCGCAGGAAGGCTAGGTTCCGGATCCGGGGCTTGCCATCGCGGGGCGCGACGTATCGGGATGCGGCGTGGCGGGACGCTGCGTCTCGTTCCCCGGGCTCAGACCCGTCCGCCCAGCTGCGCCAGGCCCGGCTTGGCCCCGGTCGGCCCCAGCTTCTCGTAGTTGTTCTTCAGGATGATGCCGGCGTAGTACACGTGCTCGCGCATCAGGTCTTCGGCGCGCGCGCCGTCGCGCCCGATGATGGCGTTGACGATGCGGTGGTGGTCGTCGTGCGAGCGCAGGATGATGCCGTGGTCTTCCCACAGGATGATGCGGTCCGACGCATAGGGTATGGCCTGGGCCTGCGTGGCGAAGCGCCTGACCCAGGGATTGCCTGCGGCTTCCAGGATGCTGTTGTGCAGCGTGATGTTCACCTGCTGGTACGGCATGTGGTCATCGGGCAGCAGCACGCCCTTGCCCAGGATGCGGTCGCCTTCGTCCAGGCAATTGCGCAGGGTCGCGACCGCGTCGTTCGACAGGCCGCGCATGGCCGCCTGGCGACAGGCCAGCCCTTCCAGCGCGGCCCGCACCTCGTAGGCCGCCACGATCTCGCCGATGTCATAGGCCCGCACGGTATAGCCGCGCTTGGGCAGGTGTTCGAGCAGGCCCTCGTTGCCCAGGGTCGCCAGGGCGGCGCGCACCGGCGTGCGCGACACGCCCAGCTTCTCGGCCAGCGGGATTTCCTCCAGGCGCGCGCCTGGGCTGAACTTGCCGTGCAGCACCCAGTCCCGCAGCGTGTCGGTCACGTGTTGAGATAGCGTATCCATGCGGCATTGTATACATGAAGAATACATACGTTCCCGCAGCCCGGCCCACATCAGGGCTTTCCCCAGTCATTTTCCCAATGAAGACTGATTTCCATCAAAGCGAGATCAGGGAAAGCCCTTATATATGCGCGACCAGCATGTATACATAATCGCAAAAAATTTAAAGCAGCCGTCGCCGTTTCCCAGGCGGGCGGCGCGATCGCCAGGAGACAGCATGTCCAATGTATCCACGCCCGCCGCGGGCGCCGCTTCCCGTCTTGCCCTGGTCACGGGCGGCGGCGGCGGCATCGGCGCCACCATCTGCCAGGAGCTGGCGCAGGCCGGCTACCGGGTCGTGGTGTCGGACGTGGATGCCGGCCGCGCGCGCCGCGTGGCCGACGAACTGGGCGCGCCGCACGATGCGCGCGCCTTCGACGTCAGCGACGAAGCCTCGGTCATGGCGGCTTTCGACGACATCGAGACGCGCCACGGCCCGATCTCGGTGCTGGTCAGCGCCGCCGGCCTGCTGCTGTTCCAGGACAACGGCGAACGCCCGCTGATCAAGGACACCACGCTGGATATCTGGGAACGCAGCTTCGCCGTGAACGCGCGCGGCGTGTTCCTGTGCGGACGCGAATTCCTGCGCCGCCGCGAAGCCGCGCCGGTGCCGCACGGCCGCGTCGTCACCTTCAGCTCGGTGGCCGCGCAGCTGGGCGGCTACCGCTCCAGCGCCTCGTACATCGCCGCCAAGTCCGCCGTGCTGGGCCTGACCAAGGCCATGGCGCGCGAATCCGCGCACCTGGGCATCACCGTGAACGGCATCGCCCCGGGCCTGATCGACACCGACATGCTGCGCAGCACCGTCACCAGCAGCGGCGCGCTCGCCGCCGCCGCGCAGGCCATCCCGCTGGGCCGCATCGGCACGGTGCAGGACGTGGCCGCCGCCGTCCGCTTCCTGGCCTCGGAAGACGCCGCCTACATCACGGGCAGCATCATCGATGTCAACGGCGGCTACCGCATGCAGTAGCAACACCCAGCCGTTCCACGCAGTCGTTCGAATCCGGCGGCATGTCCGCCCAGTACCCAGCCCAGCGCCAGTCCCGGTCCGCTTCGCGCCATGCCCGCCGCACAGGGCAGCATCCGGCGCGGACGGTCCTGACGGCAAAAAAATGATCAGCAACGGGAGACAACCATGAAGACCAGCAGTCGCTTCGCCGCCGCCGCGCTTTGCGCGTGGGCGGTCGCCGCCGGCGCCCAGGCCCAGCAAGAGCCCGGCATCACCGACAAGACCATCAAGATCGGCGTGTTCGCGCCGCTGTCCGGCGCCGGCATGGCCTACGGCTTCGACGTGATGAACGCGGCCAAGATGTATTACGCCAAGATCAACAAGGAAGGCGGCATCCATGGCCGCCAGCTGGAGCTGGTGATCGAGGACGATCGCTGCAACGCCAACGACCTGGTCGCGGCCGTGAAGAAGCTGACCGAACAGGACAAGGTCTTCATGCTGAACGGCGGCTCCTGCTCGGCCGCCGTGGTGGCCGCGCGCGAATACGTCGAGCGCGAGAAGATCCCGCTGCTGATGCTGAACGCCTCGGGCGACGGCGCGCTGTACCCGCCGTCCAAGTACATCTACGGCGCGTTCTCGATCTCGCAGCACGCCGTGGGCGGCTCGATGGTGCAGTTCGCCTCGGAACACCTGAAGGCCAAGAAGGTCGGCTACATCAACCACGATGACGCCTACGGCGGCTGGAACCTGGAAGCCGCGCGCGCCCAGGCCAAGCAGCTCGGCGGCGTGGACCTGCAGGTGCAGTCGGTGAACCCGAACATCACCGACGTGACCGCGCCCATGCTGAAGATCCGCGCGGCCAATCCCGACGTGCTGCTGCTGACCACCTACGCCCGTCCGGCCGCGCTGATCATCAAGAAGGCGCAGGAACTGGGCTGGAACAAGCCCATCGTGCTGGCCGTCAACGGCACCGCCGACTTGAAGCAGCTGGTGGAGAACGTCGGCAACAAGGACGCCTTCAAGAACGTCTACATCCAGGACGTGCTGTCCGACCTGCCCGGCGGCCCCAAGCTGACCTGGGTCTACGACATGTACAAGCAGGCCTATCCCGACCTGGCCGCCAAGCCCGGCCATCCGCAGACCTATATGCCCTACGGCATCCCGCCGGCGATGGCGGTGGTCAACGCGCTCAAGGCCGCCGGTCCGCAGCCCACCCGCGAGAAGGTGCTGGCCGCGCTGGAAACCATGAAGTTCGATTCCGGCGTGATGGCCGGCCCGATCGAGTTCGGCCCGAATGACCGCGCCGCGCAGGAATCGGCCATCTACATCAAGTTCGACGGCACCAGCATGTCGCTGGTCCCGGGCGCCTTCAAGAGCGTCTGGCAGTACCAGCCTTAATCACACGGGCAGCGCCCGCGCGATGGCGCAGCATCGCGCGGGCCGCCGGAGACCATCATGAGTTTTGCCGATATCTGGTTGTTCCTGCAGCAGGGGGTGCTGTCGGGACTAGTGACGGGCAGCGTGTACGCGCTGCTGGCCGTCGCCGTCGTCATCGTATTCAAGACCACCGACGTGCCGAATTTCGCCCAGGGCGAGATCTTCATGGTCGGGGGCTACATCGCATTGTTCCTGACCCTGGTGCTGGGCTGGCCCTACCTGGTCGTGATTCCCGTCACGCTGCTGGCGGTGGCCGTCGTGGCCGCGCTGTTCCAGCGCGTGGTGATGGAGCGCGTGATCGCGTCCAAGGGCGTGGGCGTGCAGCTGGTGATCGCCACGCTGGGCCTGGCCTACGCGCTCAAGGGCCTGGTGCGCCAGAGCGGCCTGGGCGACACGCCGCGCTCGCTGCCGCCGCTGGCGCCCACCGACGCCATCATCATCGGCGACGCCGTGCTGACCCAGCTGGACCTGGTGATCTTCGCCGTGGCGGTGGCCGTGATGCTGCTGCTGTTCTGCATGTTCCGCTATACCCGCGTCGGCCGCGCCATGCGTGCCGTCGGCATGAATCCCAAGGCGGCGCGCCTGACCGGCGTGAACCTGGCCCGCATCCGCATGCTGGTATGGGCGCTGGCCGGCCTGATCTCGTCCGTGGCGGCCCTGCTCATCACGCCCAAGATCCTGATCACCCCGGACATCGGCCACATCGCCATCCTGGCCTATGCCGCGGCCATCGTGGGCGGCATCACCAGCCTGCCCGGCGCCGTGGTCGGCGGCTTCGTGATCGGCGTGGCCGAGAACCTGGTGGGCCTGTTCATTTCCACCAACGCCATCGTGGTCGCGCCCTTCGTCGCCATCATGGTCGTGCTGCTGCTGCGTCCGCAAGGCCTGCTGGGCGGCAAACTGCAGGTGAAGAAAGTATGAAAACCAACCGCATCGACCACGCCCTGCTGGCGCTGATGGCCATCGCGCTGGCCGCGCTGCCCTTCTTCGCCAGCGGC
This sequence comes from Achromobacter sp. Marseille-Q0513, assembly GCF_018195695.1. Lineage (NCBI taxonomy): Bacteria > Pseudomonadati > Pseudomonadota > Betaproteobacteria > Burkholderiales > Alcaligenaceae > Achromobacter > Achromobacter sp. Marseille-Q0513. Next base: position 10,875 of record NZ_JAGTJY010000109.1, read on the forward strand.
TATGTCATCTACGTCGTCAACCTGCTGCTGGTGTTCGTGGTGCTGGCCCTGGGCCTGCACCTGGTCATCGGCGAGACCGGCCAGTTCGCGCTGTCGCACGCCGCCTTCTACGGCGTGGGCATCTATACGGCCGGGCTGATCAACAACCTCTGGCATCCGCCCTTCTTCGTCTCCATCGTGGCCGGCGGCCTGCTGGCCGCCCTGATGGGCTATGTGATCGGCGCGCTGGCGCTGCGCATGCGCGACATCTACCTGGCGCTGTCTACCTTCGCCTTCGGCGAGGCCATGCAGTGGGTGTTCCTGAACTGGGATGCCGTCACCAACGGCTCTAACGGTTTCCGCATCTCGCCGGCCACGCTGCTCGGCTACGAACTGGTGTCGGACATCAAGGCCTATCCCTTCGTCGTGCTGATCGCCGCGCTGCTGCTGTGGACCACCGTGCTGCTGTCGCGCTCGCAGCTGGGCTCGGCGTTCCGCGCGGTGCGCGAGAGCGACGTGGCGGCGCAGGCCATGGGCGTGAACGTCAACGCGGTCAAGCGCGCGGCCTTCACGCTGTCGGCGGCCTATGCCGGCATCGCCGGCGGCATGTACACGCTGTTCGCCTCCTTCATCCACCCCGAAAGCCTGGGCTTCCAGACCACCATCCTGATCCTGACCATGGTGGTGGTGGGCGGCATCGGCTCGGTGCGCGGCGCCATCGCCGGCGCGCTGATCTTCGGCCTGATCTCGGAACTGCTGCGCCAGGCGCTGTCGTTCCAGGAAATCATCTATGGCGTGATCCTGATGGGCTTCATGATGTTCGCTCCCAAGGGGCTGTTCGCCGGCCGCCAGGGCGCGCGCCGCGCGGCGGCGTCCGCCGTGGTTGCCGCCAAGACCAAGCAAGGGAGCGCCGCATGAGCCAGCACCCCCACCTCGAGGTGCAGGGCCTGACCGTCAAGTTCGGCGGCCTGACCGCGATCAACGGCCTGTCCATGCAGGTCGAGCGCGGCCGCATCCACGCGCTGATCGGCCCGAACGGCGCCGGCAAGTCCACCACCTTCAACTGCATCTCGCGCTACTACCGCCCCACCAGCGGCCGCATCAGCTTCGACGGCGCCGACATTACGCGCAAGAAGCCGCATGAAATGGCCGCGCTGGGCGTGGCGCGCACCTTCCAGAACCTGGAGCTGTTCGGCGCGCTGTCGGTGCGCGAGAACGCGCTGCTGGGCACCTACGCGCACGGCGCGGCCACGGCCGGCGCGCTGCTGCGCCCCGCCGGCGCCGAGGCGCGCGAGCGCGTCGAGCACCTGCTTGAGCGAGTCGGCCTGGCCGACTTCCTGGACACGCCGGCGTGCAGCCTGGACTTCGGCCGCCAGAAAATGCTGGAACTGGCCCGCGCGCTGGCGATCTCGCCCAAGCTGCTGCTGCTGGACGAACCCGCCGCCGGCCTGCGCAACCGCGAGATCGAGACGCTGGACCGCCTGCTGACCGAGCTGTGCGAACGCGACGGCATCACCGTGCTGCTGGTCGAGCACGTGATGCAGCTGGTCATGTCGATCTCGGATCGCATCACGGTCATGTCCTTCGGCGAGAAGATCGCCGAGGGCACGCCCGCGGAGGTGCGCAGCAACCCCCGCGTCATCGAAGCCTATCTGGGCAAGGGAGCCGCCGGTGGCTGACTATCTGCTTGAAGTCGAGGCGGTATCGGCCGCCTACGGCAATATCCGCGCCCTGCAGGACGTGTCGCTGAAGGTGCCGCAAGGCGCCATCGTGGCGCTGCTGGGCGCCAACGGCGCGGGCAAGTCCACCACGCTGAACGTGATCTCGCGCCTGGTCGCGCCCACCGCCGGCAGCGTGCGCTTCGCCGGCGAGGCCATCCACCGCCTGCCGGCCGAAGCCATCGTCGGACGCGGCATCGTGCAGGTGCCCGAGGGCCGCGAGATCTTCCGCGACATGAGCGTGCGCGAGAACCTGGAAATGGGCGCCTACCTGCGGCGCGACCGCGGCGCCATCAAGGGCGACCTGGACATCGTCTGCGACACCTTCCCCCGGCTGCGCGAGCGCCTGGAGCAGAAGGCCGCGACGCTGTCCGGCGGCGAGCAGCAGATGCTGGCGACCGGCCGCGCCATGATGGCGCGGCCCCGCATGATCCTGCTGGACGAGCCGTCCATGGGGCTGTCGCCGCTGGTGGTGGAGCAGATCTTCGAGATCATCCTGCGCCTGAACCGCGAGCAGGGCATCACGATCCTGCTGGTGGAACAGAACGTGAAGCTGGCGCTGTCGGTGTCCAGCTACGCCTACATCCTGGAGAACGGCGAGCTGGCTCTCGAAGGCGAATCCGCCGCGCTGGCCGAGGACGAGGCCGTGCAGAAGGCCTATCTAGGCTAGTCCCCCGAAGCGCCTGCGGCGCCTCCCCCCAAGGGGGCGCCGCGACGGACCGGCGGAGCCGGATCCGTGCGGCCTCGCCTGGGGAGGACTGCGGCATGCGGCGCGCGGCGCCTTGGATGACCGGATTGAAGTGGGTGCGTGGATCGGGAGAAACGAAATGACGTCGATACAAGACAAGCTGGTATTGGTGACGGGCGCCGGGCGCGGGCTGGGCGCGGCGATCGCGGCGGGCTTCGCGCGCGAGGGCGCGCGGCTGATCGTCGCGGACCTGGACGCGGCGCTGGCGACCGCCAGCGCCCAGGCCATCCGTGACGCCGGCGGGCAGGCCGTCGAGGCCACGCTGGATGTCACCGACGCCGCAGCGGTGCGTGCCTTCGCCGCCGATTGCGCGGCGCGCCACGGCAATATCGACGTGCTGGTCAACAACGCCGGCATCTCCGCGCGCGCCGCCTTCGACGATCCCCGGACGCCCGAGATCTGGGACCGCGTCATGGGCGTGAACCTGCAGGGCGCGTTCAACGTCACGCATGCCTTCGTCGAGCAGCTCAAGGCCGCGCGCGGCGCCATCGTCAACCTGTGCTCCATCGTCGCCTACGGCTGCGGCATCTCGACCGCCGGCTACGTGGTGTCCAAGGGCGGCGTGCGCTCCTTCACCGAAGTACTGGCGCGCGACCTGGCGCCGCACGGCGTGCGGGTCAACGCCGTGGCGCCCGGCCTGATGGAAACCGACATGACGGCCGGCCAGCGCGCCCAGGACCACGGCACCGACTGGTACATGCGCCGCGCCCCCATGGCGCGCGCCGGCCGCGTCGACGAGATCGTCGGCCCGGTCCTGTTCCTGGCCTCGGACATGGCCAGCTATGTGAACGGCGTGGTGCTGCCCGTGGACGGCGGCTACCTGGCCGTATAGGAGACATCATGAACGCATCGAGTCCGGCGCGGCCGGCGGCCGACGAGCCAAGGGCCTGCCCCGGCAAGGCCCTGGTCACCGGCGGCGCCAGCGGCATGGGGCTGGCCATCGTCGAGCGGCTGGCGCGCGACGGCTACGCCGTCGGCATGGCCGACCGCAACGGCGAGCTGGCCGCGCGCGAAGCCGCCGCGCTGCGCGCGCAAGGCCTGGACGTGGACCATCGCGTCGTCGACCTGGCCGACGAGGCCGCCACCCGCGCGCTGGCGCGGGAACTGGCGCCGCTGGCCGCGCTGGTCAACAACGCCGGGCTGTTCGACGAGCGCAAGTTCTTCGACGTATCCAGCGACGACTACCGCCGCATGTACGAGGTGAACCTGCTGGCCGTGGCGACGCTGACGCAGGAAGCCGCGCGCGACATGGCGCCCGGCGGCAAGATCGTGAACATCGCCTCGCGCGCCTACCTGGGCGCGAAGAATCATCCGCACTACGTGGCCTCGAAGGCCGCGCTGGTGGGCTATACCCGCGCCTCGGCCATGGAACTGGCGCCGCGCGGCATCCTGGTCAATGCGATCGCGCCCGGCCTGATCGACACGCCGCTGCTGCGCAACCTGTCGCCCGAGCGGCTGGCCGCGCAGCTGGCGCTGCAGCCCACGGGCCGCGCCGGGCAACCGCAAGACATCGCCAATGCCGTGTCCTTCCTGGCCGCGCCGCACATGGACTTCATCACAGGCCAGGTCATTTTCGTGGACGGCGGCAAATCGCTGGGCGGATCGGGAGCATGAGCAGCATGGAAGGCATCAAATGGGACCTGGAGGTCGACGCGCTGGTCGTCGGCTCCGGCGCGGGCGGCATGGCCGCCGCGCTGACGGCGCGCGAGGAAGGGCTGGACGTGCTGCTGGTCGAGAAGACCGACCGCATCGGCGGCTCCACCGCCATCTCCGGCGGCGCGCTGTGGATCCCGCTGAACGCGCAGAGCGAGGGCGCGGGCCATCCCGACACCTTCGAGCAGGTCTGGACCTATCTGCAGCAGACCGTGGGCGCCGCGTCTTCCGACGCGATGAAGCGCGCCTACCTGGAAGCCGGACCGCGCATGATGGACTACCTGGTCGAGCGCGGCCACTTGCAGGTGGCCGCGCGCACCGCCTCGCCCGACTACTACCCGGACCGACCCGGCGCCGCCATGGGCGGACGCTCGCTGGACCCGGTGGAGTTCGACGGCCGCAAGCTCGGCGCGAAGTTCCGCGAGCTGCGCGACCCGCTCAAGGAATTCACCGTGCTGGGCGGCATGATGGTCAACATCACCGACGTGCGGCACCTGCTGCGCGCCACCCGCTCGTTCACGGCCTGGCGCCACAGCATGAAGCTGGTGCTGCGCTACGCCGCCGACCGCCTCGGCGGCCGCCATCGCGGCACGCGGCTGCTGCTGGGCAACGCGCTGGCGGCGCAGCTGTTCCACGGCCTGATCCAGCGCGGCATCCCCTATTGGCTGAACACCGCCGCGCGGACGCTGCACCGCGACGCCGATGGCCGCGTGCTGGGGCTGGCCGTGACGCGCGAGGGCAAGACGCTGAACATCCGCGCGCGCCGAGGCGTGGTCATGGCCACTGGCGGCTTTCCGTGGGACGCGAAGCGGCGCGAGCAGACCTATCCCAAGCCCGCCGGCCTGTGGTCCATGTCGCCGCGCGACAACGCCGGCGACGGCATCCGCCTGGCCGAGCACGCCGGCGCGGCAATGGGCAGCGACTACGCCAGCCCCGCATTCTGGGCGCCGGTGTCGGTGCTGGAACGCGCCGGCCAGCCGCCGCTGCACTATCCGCACCTGGTGTGGGACCGCGCCAAGCCCGGCCTGATCGCCGTCAATGCCCAGGGCGAGCGCTTCGTCAATGAATCGACCTCGTACCATGAGTTCGTGCAGGCCATGCAGCGCTCGCCGGCCGACGCCGTCCCGGCCTTCCTGGTCTGCGGCCAGCGCTTCATCGACACCTGGGGCCTGGGCCTGGCCCTGCCCGGCGGACGCCCCCGCCAGCACCTGATCGACGCCGGCTATCTGCTGCAGGCGCCGACGCTGGCCGCGCTGGCCGGCCGCCTGGGCGTGCCCGCCGACAAGCTGCAGGCCGCCGTCGCGCGCTACGACACGCACGCGGCACAGGGCCAGGACCCCGACTTCGGCAAGGGCAGCACGGCCTACAACCGCTACCTGGGCGATCCCGAACACCAGCCCAACCCGTGCCTTGCGCCGCTGGGCGATGGCCCCTACTACGCGGTCAAGGTCTACCCCGGCGACATCGGCACCGCCTGCGGCATCGCCGCCAACGAACACGCCCAGGCGGTCGACGCCGCCGGCCAGCCCATCGCAGGCCTGTACGTGGCGGGCAACGACATGCAATCCGTGATGGGCGGCGCCTACCCGGCGCCCGGCATCACCCTGGGCCCGGCCCTGACCTTCGGCTGGGTGGCCGGACGCCACCTGGCCGGCGCGACTTCCTGACGCCAGCAACCGACAAGGATCCTTCCATGAAAATCTATTTCTCCCCCGCCTCTCCCTTCGTGCGCAAATGCCTGGTGGCCGCGCATGAACTCGGCCTGGCCGATCGCATCGAAAAGCTGCCCAGCGCGGCCGGCCCGGTCGCGCGCGACCAGACCATCATCGCCAGCAACCCGCTGGGCCAGGTGCCGACCTTCTTCACCGACGACGGCCAGGTGCTGTACGACAGCCGCGTGATCTGCGAATACCTGAACGTCCTGGGCGGCGGCGCGCTGTTCCCGGCCGAAGGCAAGCCGCGCTGGCAGGCGCTGACGGAACAATCGCTGGGCGACGGCATGCTGGGCGCCGCGCTGCTGGCCCGCTACGAAACCGTGCTGCGCCCCGAGGCGCTGCGCTGGGACGGCTGGTACGAAGGCCAGATGGGCAAGGTGCGCGACGGCCTGGCGCTGCTGGAACAGAACACCGCCGCGCTGGCGCAACGCGTGGACATCGGCACCATCACCATCGGCTGCGCGCTGGGCTACCTGGACTTCCGCTATCCCGACTACGACTGGCGCGCCGGCTTCCCCGCCGTGGCCGCGTGGTTCGCCGCGTTCAACCAGCGCCCGTCCATGCAGGCCACGCTGCCGCACGCCTGAGCACGGCGCTCCGCTTTTTTAGGGCGGGCCGCGAGGACTGGGGATTCCCGCCGGGCCCCGGGCCGAACGCCCGCCTGGTACGGCGCCTATCGGGCCGCCGCTGGGCCCCTGGCGCAAGCCAGGGGCTTTTTTTCGTTCATGCGCCTAACAACGACCGCCCTTGATCTGAGCCAGCAGGACCTTGAAGTCCTCTTGTCGCATCATATCGCCGTACATGACGGAGATCTTTTCTTCCGTGTTTTCCAGTCTGTTGAAAGCATGCTCAAACTTCGAACTATCGATACGCTTTAACCCACAGACCGCATACAGCCTGGCCACACCACCTCTACCGTCGTCCTCAACGATTGCCGAGAATATCTGGCTTGCTTCAGGACTTTTCTGTATCTCGAGCATTCGCTTCTCGGCATCGGAGACGCGTCCGATGAAGCCGACCATTCCGAGGCTAAATTGAGGCGCGTCCAGGGCGGATGTATCCACCTCGTCAGCCACGGCGACCGCGGGCAGCCAGGAAAGCAACAGCGCAACCGTCAGTGTCTTGAATTGGAGAGCCTTGCCCCGCAGTGGTTGAAAGGAAGCTGATGCCGCGATTGTTCTTTTCATTGACTGACTCCAATGTGACGAGTGATCGTGCCTATGCAACATTCGCTGAATGCTCTGCCGACTCATGCATCAACTCGGTTCTTTTCGGATGGCCCATGGTTATTGAATAAACAAGAGCCTATGCGCCATTCTTCCGAGGATCACCGATAGAGACACCAAGGCCAGGAAACCAGGAAGTTCGAGATTCCTCCGAAGTTCTTTTCCTCTACAGACCCTGAATAGCTGATAGCCGCCCCACAAGAGCACCGCGATGAGCAGCATCGTGGCAAAGGTGGACCAACCTTCATTCAAGCGGCTCCAGGACCACATGGTGTCGAGAAACTCACGCATCTTTCGTTTTCAGTCTCAGCCCCTCGGAGCATTCTTGATGAGTATTGAATCGCATGAAATGCGACAGCCAAACCAAGTCTGAAACTAGGCGGTGACGAGACCCCAATACTCAATTGAACGGTGCTCGAAACATCGGATAGAGCCACCTGGTGGATCAATCAACATCACCAAGGGATTCTATATTTCCCTCTTTGAAAACAAGGCTCCAATGGTGGTTCCCATTGAAAAATCGGACCTGTCCTAGTACACAAGGACGATCAGCCCGGCCCACCGCGACATCGAAAAAGACCCGGCACATAACTGCGATCTACCGTGATCTCCGCAAGACTGCGCTATGCTGCGATCCGCTAACTTCGCCCCTATCCAGCAGGCAGGAACCGCTCCATGAAACGCCTTTTGACGCTCGTCCTGTGCGCCGCCGCCCTCCCCGCCTACGCGGGTTGTCCCGCTCCCGAGCAATGGGCGCGTGATTTCCAGAAGAAGCACGCCGATTTCCACTGGAACGCCCAGCGCCACGACCCGGCGCTGTACACGCCCGCGTTCGACGCGGCGCTGCGCAAGGAATGGGCCTACGCCAAGGGCGAGGTTGGCCGCCTGGACTACGATCCCTGGCTTGGCGCGCAGGACGGCGACATCGCCGAGCCCATCGCCTTCGAGGCCGAATCCGTGCAGGAAGACGCGGCGGTGGTGGCCATGCGTTATGCCTTCGTGCTGGATCCCGGCACCGCGCCCGGCAAGCACGCGGCGCACCTGGTGCTGAAGAAGGAAGGCGCGCAATGCTGGCGCCTGGACGACTTCATCACGCCGCGCGGCGACTCGCTGATGCGTCTGTTCGCCGGCGATCCGGAACAGCCGGAGGCCGGCCCGACGGGCAAGGCAAGCGGCGCGCGCTGAGCCCCGCCGGCCTGGCGGCGCATGGCGCCGGCCGCAGGACAGGAGTACATTGGACTTGCCTGGTCGGGCGGAACTCTCGCCCCGCCGGCACGCTCCAAGCCTTCAGTCTCGGATGCCCAGGGAGCCCCGCATGAACATCGCCGCGATCTCGCCCGTGCCCCGCGTCGCCGCCCCGTATCCGGCGCGCATCCCCCTGCTGGACGACACCCGCCCGGTCTGGGAAACCGAATTCGCCGCCCGCCAGGCGCAACGCGCCGCGCAGTTGCGGGCGGGTCGCAATGCGCAGCCCGTCGCCAACGCGCGCATCGCGCAAGTCCCGGCAGGCGACGGACGCGCCGATGCCGCCACGGCCACAACGCCGCGCACGCCCGCCCTAGCCGCCACGCCCGCACAACCCACCGTCGATGTCGACCTGCTGCGCGACCAGCACGCGGATTTCCGCATGCGCCGGGCCATCGACGACTTCGTCGCCGCGCCCGCCCAGCCGTCCGCCAATGGCGCGCAGGACCTGGGCACCATCGCCGGCCTGGCGCCGCTGCAACCCTACCGCGTTGCCATGGGCAATCCGCAGGTCCAGGAATTGCAGACGGCCGTGGCATTGAAGGCCGCCGGCCTGGGCATCCCGAAGGTCGCCAACATCGGCCCCGTCGAGAACGCCACCGACAACGCGCGCTACCGTCCCGGCGCGCGGACCTAGTCGCCGCCCCTGGCCCTGGCCGCAACGGGTCGGCCGCAGCGTGGCCGGTGAGCGCCCGGCCCGTCATCGCGCAACAAGACGCATGAAAAAAGCCACCCAAAGGGTGGCTTTTTTCATCGAGGCAACGCGCCGCTTCAGTGGAAGAACTCGGCGATCATCGTCGCGCCCAGGAAGGTGCCGGCGTTGGCGGCCAGCGACACGACCACGATCTTCCAGCCCAGCTTGCGGAAGGCGGGCAGGTCCTTGAGGATGGACAGGCCGGCCATCGCCAGGATCACCGTGGTGAAGGGCAGGAAGTTGACCTTGCCCACCAGCGCGATGATCTGCTCGGAGTACGGCAGCACGCCGGGGCAGCCGGCGGTCATGGCCAGCACCGACAGCACGAACACGGCCGGCAGCTTGGGAATCACGCGCAGCAGCAGGTCGGTCAGCACCACCAGCGCCAGGATGATGAGCATGCCCGGCAGCGCGTCCAGGATCGGCACCTTGTAGCCGAACTGGTTGCCCACCAGCGCGAACAGGCCGCATACCGCATAGGCGGTGAGGCGGTCGCCGAAGCCCAGCTTGGAGCCGTGCGCGGGCGTCTCATCGGCCGTGGCATCGGCGGCGACGGTCTCGTCGGCCTTGGCGCGCGAGAAACGGCCCAGCACCGGCTCGAGCTTGCCGTACAGCCAGATGGTGGTCGGCAGCGAGATGAACAGCGTGAAATACACGCCCACGACGGGGGGCAGCAGGTTGGCGGCGGGGGCCAGCGCGGCCCCCCCGGGCGCCCTTTCCGGGGGCTGCCG
>NZ_JAGTJY010000010.1:0-64878 GCF_018195695.1 Achromobacter sp. Marseille-Q0513
CGCCACGCGCAGCCAGTCCAGGTAGAACGCCGCCGGCATGCCGGTGAAACGCCAGTCGAAACCGGCGGCGCGGCGGGCTTCCAGGTTGAAGGGACCGCGCAGGCGCGGCGCGCCATGCAATTGCGCCAGTTCCGCGTAGCAGGCCACGGGGTCCCTGTCCTGCCGCGCGCACAGATGCTTGAACCAGCGGTTGCCGATCGCCACGTGGCCGATCTCGTCGGCCAGGATGATATCCAACACCGCCGCGCTCTCGGCATCGCCGACGCTGTTCAATTTGTCGCGGATCATGGGCGAGGCATCCAGCCCGCGCGCCTCCAGCGTGCGCGGCACCAGCGCCAGCCGCGCCAGCAGGTCGCCACGGGTGCGCTCGGCCATGTCCCACAGGCCGTTGTGCGCGGGGAAATCGCCATAGGCATGGCCCAGGCTGGCCAGGCGCTGGTTGAGCAGCTCGAAGTGGTAGGCCTCTTCGCGCGCCACGCGCAGCCAGTCCAGGTAGAACGCCGCCGGCATGCCGGTGAAACGCCAGATGATGTCCAGCGCCAGGTTGACCGCGTTGAATTCGATATGCGCCAGCGCGTGCAGCAGCGCGGCGCGTCCTTCGGGCGAGGCCGGCGAGCGATGCCGCAGTTGCTGCGGCGACACCAGCTCGGGGCGCGCCGGCCGGCCCGGCAATGCGCTGGACGGCTCCAGGCGGCATTCCGCATCGACGACGGACGCGTCGCCGATGGCGCGCACGGCGGCAATCTTGCCGGCCCAGTCAGCGACCGCCAGCGCGTGCAGGGCCTGGGCCCGCAGGCAGGCGGCGCCCGGCGGGTGGGTGTTGCTGTTCATATGCAGGATTCCGGTGGCGGACGGTCTCGGCGAGCCGTCCGCGGCTGTCTTGGCCGCCGCCCTCTCGTGGCGGCGGCGCGGTCTTGGGCCGCAACCTGGGAGACTTTATCATTGCCCCATGGATTCCTCGCCGCGCCTGACCATCGAAACCGACCTGTCCCGCATCGACGCCCGTCAATGGGACGCGCTGGCCGGCGACCAGCCCTTCCTGCGCCACGCCTTTCTGCGGGCGCTGCACGAGACCGGCTGCGCCTCGCCACGGACCGGCTGGTCGCCGCACTACCTGGCGCTGTGGCGCGGCGAGACGCTGGCCGGCGCCGTGCCGCTGTACCTGAAATCGCACTCGCGCGGCGAATACGTGTTCGACCATGCCTGGGCCGACGCCTTCGAGCGCCACGGCTTGCGCTACTACCCCAAGCTGCTGTCGGCCATTCCCTTCACGCCCGTGACCGGCCCCCGCTTGCTGGCCGCCGGCCCGGACGAGCGCGCCGCGCTGGCGCGCGCGCTGATCGCCTTCGCCGAGGAAATCGGCGTGTCCTCGCTGCACCTGCTGTTCCCGTGCGATACCGACATGCGCGCGCTGCGCGAGGCCGGCTTCCTGGTCCGCGAAAGCGTGCAGTTCCATTGGCGCAATGCCGGCCATGCCGATTTCGACGCCTTCCTGGCCTCGATGAGCCACGACAAGCGCAAGAAGATCCGGCAGGACCGCAAGAAGGTCGCCGCCGCCGGCCTGCGCCACCGCTGGCTGCGCGGCGACGCCATCGGCGCGGACGAACTGGATTTCTTCTATCAGTGCTACCGCGGCACCTACTTCCAGCACGGCAACCCGCCCTACCTGAGCGCGGACTTCTTCCGCCGCGCCCACCGCGACCAGCCCGACGCCTTCGTGCTGATCCTGGCCGAACGCGACGGCGCGCCCGTGGCGGCGGCGCTGAACCTGGCCGGCGGCGACGCGCTGTACGGACGTTACTGGGGCGCCACGGAATACGTGCCGGGCCTGCATTTCGAGACCTGCTACATGCAGGCCATCGCCTACTGCATCGCGCACGGCATCGCCCGCTTCGAAGGCGGCGCGCAAGGCGAACACAAGATGGCGCGCGGCCTGCTGCCCACCCCCACCTGGTCCGCCCACTGGGTCGCCGACCCGCGCTTCGCCGACGCGATCCAACGCTTCCTCGACGAAGAAACCACGGCGGTCGAGGGCTACCTGGACGAGTTGGAAGCGCATACGCCGTTCAAGCAGAACACGCCCGACAATGCAGATTAAAGATCCGCCCCACAACTATCCAACGAAGCCAACAAGCGTCGCATAGCGCAGGCCTCGCCCAAGCGGGGCCGCACGGAGCCGGCTTTGCCGGTCCGTAGCGGCGCCCCCTTGAGGGGGAAGCGCGCAGCGCTTCGGGGGTGGGCTACAGAAACCTATCCAGCAGCTTGCGGCTGTGCTTGTCCAGCGACATCAGGTCGCGGATCAGATAGAAGATGCCGTGGTTGTCGGCGATCAACAGCGTCTGCGCGTTCAGGCGGCGGATGTCTTCCTCGCCGCGCAGCGTGAAGGCCGTCTCGCCGCGGTCGGTCTCGACCTTCCAGACGGTGGGCGTGGCGAAGGCCGACACGCTCTTGAGCTTGCGGATCTCCGGCATGAACTCGCGGCTGGCGAGTTCCTCTTCCACCAGCGCCCGCGCGTCGGCGGGCAGATCCGACAGTTGATCGATCCAGAGCAGTTCGTGGCCGTCGGCGGTCACCAGCGACAGGCCCCTGCCCGGCTGGCTGATGGGAAAGGCGCGCACGGGCAGCACGCCTTCGTGCGTCTGGCCGTCGGCGCCCTGGAACACCAGGCGGCCGAAGGCATTGCGGCGCAATTGGAATGTGGGAAGCGTCATGGCTGGATTTCCGTTTCCGCGTCAGGCCACGGCGGCCATGTCGTCGCTGCCCGGCGACTGAGCGTCGGCCTCGGCCTGGCGGGCCTGCGCCTGGTAAAGGCGGTAGTACGCGCCTTCCTTGGCCATCAGTTCCTCGTGCGGCCCCTGCTCGACGATCTGGCCACGGTCCAGCACCACCAGCCGGTCGGCCTTGCGCAGCGTGCTCAGGCGGTGGGCGATGGCGATGGTGGTGCGTCCGCGCACCAGGTTGTCCAGCGCCTTCTGGATTTCCTTTTCGGTGGTGGTATCCACCGAAGACGTGGCTTCGTCCAGGATCAGGATGCGCGGATCGATCAGCAGCGCGCGCGCGATCGAGATGCGCTGGCGTTCGCCGCCGGACAGCGCCTGGCCGCGCTCGCCGACCAGCGAGTCGTAGCCATGCGGCAGCCGCAGGATGAATTCGTGCGCGTGCGCGGCGCGCGCGGCCGCGACGATTTCCTCGCGCGTGGCCTCCGGCTTGCCGTAGGCGATGTTCTCGGCGATGGTGCCGAAGAACAGGAACGGCTCCTGCAGCACCAGGCCGATATTGCGGCGGTACTCGGACACGCGCAGCGAGCGGATGTCGGCGCCGTCCACCATCACCGCGCCCTCGGACACGTCGTAGAAGCGGCAGATCAGGTTGATCAGCGTGCTCTTGCCCGAGCCGCTGTGGCCGACCAGGCCGATCATCTCGCCCGGCGCGATGTTCAGGTTCAGGCCGCGGATGACCTGGCGGTTGCCGTAGCGGAAACCCACCTCGCGCAATTCGATGCGGCCGTTGATCTGCGGCAGCTTGGCCGGATTCTGCGGTTCGGGCACGCTGGAAACATGGTCCAGGATGTCGAAGATGCGCTTGGCGCCGGCGGCGGCCTTCTGCGTCACCGACACGATCCGGCTCATGGAGTCCAGGCGCGTGTAGAAGCGGCCGATATAGGCCAGGAAGGCCGCCAGCACGCCCACCGTGATCTGCTTCTGCGAGACCTGCCAGATGCCGAAGATCCACACCACCAGCAGGCCGACTTCGGTCAGCAGCGTGACCGTGGGCGAGAACAGCGACCAGACCGTGTTGACGCGGTCGTTGACTTCCAGGTTGCGGTTGTTGGCTTCGCGGAAACGGGCGACCTCGCGCTTTTCCTGGGCGAAGGCCTTGACCACGCGGATGCCGGGAATGGTGTCGGCCAGCACGTTGGTGATTTCCGACCAGATGCGGTCGACCTTCTCGAAGCCATGGCGCAGCCGGTCGCGCACGGCGTGGATCATCCAGATGATGAAGGGCAGCGGCACCAGCGTCACCAGCGCCAGCCAGGGATTGATCGACACCAGGATGACCGCCGTCATGACGATCATCAGGATGTCATTGGCGAAGTCGAGCAGGTGCAGCGACAGGAACACGCAGATGCGGTCGGTCTCGCTGCCGATGCGCGAGATCAGGTCGCCGGTGCGCTTGCCGCCGAAATACTCCAGCGACAGCTTCTGCAGATGTTCGTAGGTGGTGGTGCGCAGGTCCGCGCCGATGCGCTCGCTGACCCAGGCCAGGATGAAGGTGCGGGCCCAGCCCAGGCCCCAGGCCAGGAAGGCCGACGCCAGCAGGCCGCCCAGATAGAGGCGGACCTTGTCGTAGTCGATGGGCGAGCCGTTCTGGAACGGGATCAGCACGTCGTCCATCAGCGGCATGGTCAGGTACGGCGGCACCAGCGCGGCGGCCGTGCCCAGCAGCGTCAGCAGGAAGCCGGACAGCAGCGCCAGCCGGTACGGCTTGGCGAAGCGCCACAGGCGCAGCAGCGCCCAGGTCGAGGACGGCGCCGCCTGCTCGCGATGGCAGATCGGGCATTCCTCGGCGTCTTCGGGAATCGGATTGTGACAGATGGTGCAGGCGCGATCGCCGTCATGCTGCGGCGGCTGGCCCGACAGGCGGATGGCCTGCTGCGCCTCGAATTGCGCCAGCAGGCGCAGCGCCGGCGGGTTGCAGGCCAGCGTGAAGCGCCAGATACCCAGGCGCGCGCTGTCGTCGTGCAGTTCCAGGACCGCCGCGCCGGCATGATCGGCCAGCGTCAGGGACAATTGGGGACCGTACGCCCAGGACTCCCAGCCGCTATCGTCGGCCTTGCGCGCCAAAAGGCGCTTGTCCGTGGCCGCGACCAGGCCAGGATGGAACTTCAGCCGCTGGTCCAGGTCTATTTCAACCCAGGCCAGCAGGGTTTCGCCATCGGTCAGTTCGGCGCGGATTTCATCCCGCCAGCGGGCAGGAAAGGCATCGGCAAGGCCTGAATGCAGGTTTGGTTTTTTCATTGGTACGCATACCGGGGCCCAGACACTGCCCTAGACACTGCCATGCAAGGTGGCAAAGCGGTTTTCGCCAGAGGGCTGAAAACGTGTCCTTTCCTTACAACAAATCGAGTTCCCGCCCTTGAAGGCGTCGTATAGTATCAGCCGATTTTTCTAATTAGGAATATCTCTGGGATCCCCCACTCGTTGGCATTATTCTTTAAGCGCAACCCCAATCAAATTCGCGGTCATATGCATAGGGGCTTCCGCGCGTGCCAACCTGCATCTCGAGCAAATTAAAACATGAAAAAGAAAGACATTGAATTTCTCGATGTCGTGGCTTTGCGCGGCCCGAACATTTGGACCTACCGTCCGGTCCTGGAAGCCTGGGTGGACATCGGCGAGCTGGAAGACTACCCGTCGAACACGATTCCCGGATTCTACGAACGCCTGACCGAATGGCTGCCGACCCTGATCGAGCACCGCTGCAGCCCGGGCGTGCGAGGCGGCTTCCTGATGCGACTGAAGGAAGGCACCTGGCCCGGCCACATTCTTGAACATGTCACCCTGGAACTGCAGAATCTCGCCGGCCTGCGCGGCGGTTTCGGCAAGGCCCGGGAAACCTCCACCCGCGGCGTCTACAAGGTCGTGGTGCGCGCCTGGCAGGAACAGGTCACCCGCGCCGCGCTGGAAGAAGCCCGCAACCTGGTCATGGCCGGCATCGAGGACCGCCCGTTCGACGTGCCCGCCGCCGTGGCGCGCCTGCGCACGCTGATCGACCGCCACTGCCTGGGCCCGAGCACGGCCTGCATCGTGGACGCGGCCGACGACCGCGACATCCCCTACATCCGCCTGTTCGAGGGCAACCTGGTGCAGTTCGGCTACGGCTCGCGCCAGCGCCGCATCTGGACCGCCGAGACCGATCGCACCAGCGCCATCGCCGAGGGCATCTCGCGCGACAAGGACCTGACCAAGGAACTGCTGTCCACCTGCGGCGTGCCGGTGCCGGAAGGCCGCCTGGTCGACAGCCCCGAGGACGCCTGGGACGCGGCCGAGGACATCGGCCTGCCGGTGGTGGTCAAGCCCTATGACGGCAACCATGGCCGCGGCGTCTTCACCAACCTGACCACGCGCGAGGAAGTGCTGTCGGCCTATGCCGTCGCGGTCGAGGAAGGCAGCGGCGTCATCGTCGAGCGCTTCGTGCTGGGCAACGAGCACCGCCTGCTGGTCGTGGGCAACCGCATGGTGGCCGCCGCCGCCGGCGAGCCGGCCTGGGTCACGGGCGACGGCAAGTCCTCCATCACCGAGCTGATCGACAATCAAATCAACCCCGACCCGCGCCGCGGCCGCACCGAGAACCATCCGCTCAACCCGGTGCGCCTGGATTCGGCCGCGCGCCTGGAAATCGCCCGCCAGGGCATGGACGCCGACAGCGTGCCCGCCGACGGCCAGCGCGTGCTGGTGCAGCGCAGCGGCAACGTAGCCTTCGACGTGACCGACAAGGTCCACCCCAGCGTCGCCGCGACCGTGACGCTGGCCGCCCGCATCGTCGGCCTGGACATCGCCGGCGTGGACCTGGTGGCCGAGGACATCTCGCGGCCGCTGGACGAGCAGCGCGGCGCCATCGTCGAAGTCAACGCCGGCCCCGGCCTGCTGATGCACCTGAAGCCGGCCGACGGCACGCCCCGCCCCGTGGGCCGGGCCATCGTCGACCACCTGTTCCCCGAAGGCGACGCCGGCCGCATCCCCATCGTCGGCGTCACCGGCACCAACGGCAAGACCGTGGTCGCGCGACTGATCGCGCGCCTGCTGTACCTGTCGGGCAAGCGCACCGGCCTGGCCTGCAGCGAGGGCCTGTACCTGGACCGCCGCCTGGTGCAAAAGGGCGACCGCGCCGACTTCGCCTCGGGCACGCGCATCCTGATGAACCGCAACGTCGACGCCGCCGTCATCGAGAACGACAGCAGCGTGATCCTGGGCCAGGGCCTGGCCTACGACCGCTGCCAGGTCGGCGTGGTCACCAACATCGATGACGCCGACCATCTCGGCGACTTCGACATCAATGACGCCGAACGCATGTTCAACGTCTTCCGCACGCAGGTGGACGTGGTGCTGCCCGGCGGCTACACGGTGCTGAACGCGCGCGATCCGCGCGTGGTCGAGATGGCCGAGCTGTCCGACGGTGCCGTGATCTTCTTCGGCATCGATCCCGCCCTGCCCGCCATCGCCGCCCATCTGCAGCAGGATGGCCGCGCCGTGTTCGTGCGCGACGGCGCCATCGTGCTGGCGCAGGGCAAGCGCGAGGAACGCCTGGCCGACGTGGCCGCGATCCCGCTGACCCACGGCGGGCGCGTGGCCTTCCAGGTCGAGAACGTGCTGGCCGCCGTCGGCGCGGCCTGGGCGCTGGACATCCCGGTGGAGCTGATCCGCGCCGGCATCGAGACCTTCGACATCGACCAGGCCGACGCGCCCTGGCAGTTCACGGTGTTCGAGCGCGGCGGCAGCACGGTCGTGGTCGACGACGCGCACAACGCCTCGGCGCTGCGCCCGCTGATCGCCGCCATCGACCAGTTCCCCGCCACCGCGCGCAGCGCCGTCTATTCGGCCGGCGCGGACCGCCGCGACGCCGACCTGATCGAACAGGGCAAGCTGCTGGGCGATGCCTTCGACCGCGTGGTGCTGTACGACGACGCCACCGTGCGCAGCAAGCGTCCCGACGGCCAGGCGCGCGCGCTGCTGCGCCAGGGCCTGGCGCAAGGCAGCCGCGTCAAGCACATCCAGGACGAGCCCGACCACGGCAAGGCCATCGCCGGCGCGCTGGACGCCATCGCCGCCGGCGACTTCGTCCTGCTCCAATCCGACGAGGCCTTCTCCGGCCCCACCATCGATCTGGTCCGCCGCTGGATCCAGCAACACTGACACTATCCCGGCGCGTCCCGATCGGGGCGCGCCTGAGCCAGACAGACAGGAATACCTGCCATGGAAGTTTCCCGCATCCGAGCGCTGCGCGGCCCCAATCTGTGGAGCAAGAACACGGCGATCGAGGCCATCGTGTCCTGCGCCGACGCCGAGTGCTCCATCGACAACCTCCCCGACTTCGAGGCGCGGCTGCGCGCCCGCCTGCCGCAGACCGGCCTGCTGCGCCCCGAGGGCCACCAGGGCGCCGTGTCCATCGCCCACGTGCTGCAGATCGTCTCGCTGACGATGCAAGCCCACGCCGGCTGCCCGGTCACGTTCGGCCGCACCGCGACCACGATCGAACCGGGCGTGTTCCAGGTGGTGGTGGAGTACAGCGAGGAAGAAGTCGGCCGCCTGGCGATGGATCTCGCCCAGCAGCTGGTGCGCGCCGCGCTGGACGACACGCCCTTCGATCTGCCCGACGCGCTCAAACGCCTGCGCGAGCTGGACGAGGACGTGCGCCTGGGCCCGAGCACCGGCTCCATCGTCAACGCCGCCACCGCGCGCGGCATTCCCTACCGCCGCCTGACGCAGGGCAGCATGGTGCAGTTCGGCTGGGGCAGCAAGCAGCGCCGCATCCAGGCCGCCGAGACCGACCTGACCAGCGCCATCTCCGAATCGATCGCGCAGGACAAGGACCTGACCAAGATGCTGCTGGACGCCGCCGGCGTGCCGGTGCCGCTGGGCCGCTCGGTCACCACCGCCGAAGAAGCCTGGGAAGCCGCCCAGGAACTGGGCGGCCCGGTCGTGGTCAAGCCGCGCGACGGCAGCCAGGGCCGCGGCGTGGCCGTGAACATCGAAACGCGCGAGCGGGTGATCCAGGCCTTCGAAGTCGCCGAGGAAATCAGCTCGGAAGTCATCGTCGAGCGCTACATCCCCGGCCATGACTTCCGCCTGCTGGTGGTGGGCGGCAATCTGGTCGCGGCCTCGCGCCGCGATCCGCCGCAGGTCACCGGCGACGGCCGCCACACCATCCGCCAGCTGGTCGAGCAGGTCAACGCCGACCCGTTGCGCGGCGACGGCCACGCCACCTCGCTGACCAAGATCCGCTTCGACGACATCGCCCTGGCCACGCTGAAGAAGCAGGGCTACGACGCCGATTCCGTGCCGCCCCCGGGCACGCTGATCTTCCTGCGCAACAACGCCAACCTGAGCACCGGCGGCTCGGCCACCGACGTGACCGACGAGGTCCATCCCGAAATGGCCGCGCGCGCCGTGTCGGCCGCCCGAATGATCGGCCTGGACATCTGCGGCGTGGACATCGTCGCCGAGAGCGTGCTGTATCCGCTGGAGGAACAGCACGGCGGCGTGGTGGAAGTCAACGCCGCGCCCGGCCTGCGCATGCACCTGAATCCGTCCTTCGGCAAGGGCCGCAACGTGGGCGAGGCCATCATCGCCAACATGTACGCCGACGGCGAGGACGGCCGCATCCCGGTCGTGGCGGTGGCCGGCACCAACGGCAAGACCACCACCGTGCGCCTGACCGCGCATCTGCTGGGCGCCGCCGGCAACCGCGTCGGCATGACCAATTCCGACGGCGTGTACGTCGACAACCTGCGCATCGACACCGGCGACTGCAGCGGCCCGCGCAGCGCCCGCAGCGTGCTCATGCATCCCGACGTGGACGCGGCCGTGTTCGAGACCGCGCGCGGCGGCATCCTGCGCGAAGGCCTGGCGTTCGACCGCTGCAACGTGGCCATCGTCACCAACATCGGCATGGGCGACCACCTGGGCCTGGGCTACATCAGCACGGTCGAGGACCTGGCCGTGGTCAAGCGCGTCATCGTCCAGCACGTGCATCCGTCGGGCATGGCGGTGCTGAACGCCGCCGATCCCATCGTCGCCGAGATGGCCGCCAGCTGCCCCGGCTCGATCACCTACTTCGCCGAGGACCGCAACCATCCCATCATGGCCACGCATCGCGCCCAGGGCCTGCGCGTGGTCTATCGCGACGGCGACAGCATCGTCGCGGCCCAAGGCGCGGAGGAAACCCGCTTCCCGCTGGCCGAGATCCCGCTCACCCGCAACGGCGCCATCGTCTTCCAGGTCGAGAACGCGATGGCCTCCATCGCCGCGGCCTGGGGGCTGAACCTGGACTGGAGCATCGTGCGCCGAGGACTGGCCAGCTTCGTCAACGACGCCCAGACCGCACCGGGCCGCTTCAATGTGTTCGACTATCGCGGCGCGACGGTCATCGCCGACTACGGCCACAACCCGGACGCCATCCTGGCGCTGGTGCGCGCCGTGGACGCCATGCCCGCCAAGCGGCGCTCGGTGGTGATCAGCGGCGCCGGCGACCGCCGCGACGAAGACATCCGCATGCAGACCGAGATCCTGGGCGAAGCCTTCGACGACGTGCTGCTGTACCAGGACCAGTGCCAGCGCGGCCGCGCCGACGGCGAAGTGGTGGCGCTGCTGCGTCAGGGTCTGGTCAACGCCACCCGCGCCAAGCAGGTCGACGAGATCTACGGCGAGTTCCTGGCCATCGACACGGCGCTGGCGCGCCTGCAGGCCGGTGATCTGTGCCTGATCCTGGTCGACCAGGTCGAGGAAGCGCTGGAGCACATCGCCAAGCGCATCCAGGAAGCCTGATTCCGGTCCAGGACCGGCGATAAGCGAACGGGGCGCTACATAGCGCCCCGTTCGCTTTTCATTGCTGCCCGGACCTAGCCGTGGGCGCGGACCACGTCCGCCTGCGCCTGGAAGCGGTCCGTGCCCGCGCAGCCCGCCGTCGCCAGGACGGCCAGCGCCAGCATCAGCACGGCGCAGATTCGTTTCGGCATGCTTGACTCCTTGCTCATTGCCGCCGACATCCGGCGGCATTCCCGACGAAGATACCAGCGCGCTCGTCCACCGCCAATCGCCGCAGATCCCGTTACCTGGCCCAATCAAAACGGGACAAGACGTTGCGCGAATGTAACTCCCGCCCTGCGCGCAGGCTTGCCATCACCCGGTCGGAAACCCGGGGATTTGTCCCCATCAACGTCGTTACATTTGCCCACAGCCAGGTTTGACAGGCTTTCCGGCCGGCACGTACGGTGGAGCCATGCTGATCAGCGTCCTACTCAACCGCGAACACAGCGCTTACGGCCATAAGCCGACATTCGCACACACGCAGAGAGGTCCCCATGAACAACGACATCATCGCTGGCAAGTGGAAGCAACTGACGGGCAAGGCCAAGGCCGCCTGGGGTGAACTCACCGACGACGAGCTGACCCGCAGCGAGGGCAACGCCGAACGCCTGGCGGGCCTGATCCAGGAACGCTATGGCAAGACCAAGGAACAGGCGCAGAAGGAAGTCCGCGACTTCTTCGACCAGAACCACTGAGCGCGCCTGATTCCGCCAATGACCACCGGGAGAAGCTGACATGCTGCACTACGCCGTGGTTTTCTTCGTGATCGCGATCATTGCCGCGATCCTGGGCTTCGGCGGCATCGCCGCCGGCGCCGTGGGCATCGCCAAGATCCTGTTCTTCGTCTTTCTCGTCCTGGCGCTGCTGTCCCTGCTGGGCGGCAGCTTCCGCAAAAAATAGCGGCGACAAGCCGTCATAGCCATCGCGTCCACGACGCGCCGAACCACCAACCAACCAGGAGCACCCTCTATGGAAATCCGCAAGCTGATCGCCGCCGCCGCACTGGGCACGGGCGCCGTCTTCACTTCCATGGCTTACGCCGCCGACGCCGACAACAAGCCCAAGCAGTCCGTGGGCGAGTACGCGTCCGACGCGACCGTGACCACCAAGGTCAAGGCCGCCTTCGTGGCCGACAAGCAGCTCAGCGCGTTGGACATCGCGGTTGAAACCAACAACGGCGTCGCCACCCTGACCGGCACGGTGGGCACCGCCGCCGAAGCCGACCACGCCGCCAAGGTCACCCGCGGCATCGAAGGCGTCAAGCAGGTGATGAACAACATCAAGGTGGATCCCGCCAAGAACAAGAAGTAGGCCGGACCTCATGCGCCTGAAGGCGCCCGTGCTGCGGCACGGGCGCCTTTTTTTGCGCGACCGGCGTCAGAGCGTGATGACGCCGCGCCCGATATCGAGCGCGCGGCCGCCCACCTGGATGCGGCCGTCGGCCGACACATCCAGCAGCAGGCGGCTGGGTCGGCCGATCTGCGCGCCCTGGCGCACCATGAGGCTGGCCGGCAAGGCGCGGCCCTGCGCCTGCAGCCAGCCGCCCAGGTTGGCGCAGGCCGAGCCGGTGGCCGCGTCCTCATCCACGCCGCCGCCCGCCTTGGCGAAGAAATAGCGCGCCTCGACCACCTGCCGGCCGGCTTCGACCGCGCCTTCGTCGAAAGCGAACAGATACGTGGTCTTGCGTCCCAGGCTGCTTTCCTGCCAACGGTCCAGTTGCGAGCTGTCCGGCAGGGCGCGACGCACCGCGTCCACGCTGCGCAGCGGCACCAGCAACTGGTCCGCGCCGGTATCAATCCAGATGGGATCGCCCAGCAGGTCATCCTCGTTCAGGCCGACCAGGCTGGCGATCTCGGCGCGGCCCAGCGCCGGCGCGGCCGTGCCGACGCCGTTCGGGCAAGGCGCGGTGAAGGTCCAGGCATCGCCCTGCGCCGTCACCGGCACCACGCCCGCCTTGAACTCCAGCGTCAGCGCGTCGCCCGTGCCCAGCAGGTCGCGCACCACCTGCGCGGTGCCCAGCGTGGGATGGCCGGCGAACTTCATTTCGTAGCCGGGCGTGAAGATGCGCACGCGCGCATCCGCCTGCTCGGACGGCAGGATGAAGGTGGTTTCGGACAGGTTGAACTGCGCGGCCAGCTGCAGCATGACGGCGTCGTCCAGGCCGCGCGCGTCCTCGAACACGCACAGCTGGTTGCCGCTGAAGGCGGAGTCGTTGGTGGCGAAGACGTTGAGCAGACGGAAGGCGTAGTCGGTCATGGCGGGCAGGCGCAAGAGTCTCTAGGTTGGGCCGCGGACGCGGCCGGGCCCAACACTTTATCCCAAAGCGCCGCCGCCTTCGCGGCCTGATTCACCAGATGGCGAAGAACAGCACCCAGGCCCAGCAGAACGGCGCCAGGCCGGCCGCCAGCACCAGCCACGCCAGCACCTTGCGCGGCACGCCGCCGGGCCTTGCGGCCAACAGCCGCGCGAACAGGCGCAGCGTCCACAGCACCGCCAGCGTCAGCAGCGTGAAGCGCACGGGCGCGGCCCAGGCCGCCTGCACGCCTTCGTGCTTGAGCAGGTTGACGGTGGTGGCCGACAGGCCCAGGAACACGCCAATGCCAGCGGACGGAATCAGGGCCTGCGCCAGCTTGTGCAGGCCGGGCCGGCCCCAGCGCGTGGCGGCCGCGCCGGGCACGGCCAGCGCCGGCGCGATGCGATCGGCGATCCACAGCGACAGGTAGGCCGCGCCGCCGACGCAGACCGTGGCGCCGATCACGAACATCAGGATGCCGGCGCCGTCCAGCCAGGAAAAGCTGTCGTTGACCTCGGGATAGTGCGTGAGGATGAACCAGGGCGCGTTGTCCAGCAGCGGCCACATGATGTCGTGCTCGACCAGCCAGGTCGCGGCCCATTGCTTGGCGCTCACATACCAGGGGCTGGCGCTCCACAGGAAGGCGCCGATGGCGATGCCCATCAGGCCGAAGCACAGCAGCGCGGTCTGCCAGGGTTCGCCGTCGGTGACGTGGACGATCTCGGCTTCCGGCGAGCGCGGCGTCAGTTCGATCGCGCCGCGATAGCCGCTGCAGCGGCCACAGACATGGCAGTCGCCCGCGCCCTTCATGTGGCGCAGGGGCACGAGCGGCGCACAGTTGATGGGTTCGATGCGGATCACCGGATGGCGCCACTTCTCTTCGTCGACCTTGAAGTGCCAGGGCGCGAGCTTGGCCAGCAGATTGAACACGCCGTTGACCGGGCACAGGTATTTGCACCAGACGCGCTTGTTGCGGCCGTACAGGTAGCCCACGATCATGGCGGCCACCGTGGAGCCGCCCAGCACCGCCAGCACCGCCAGCGGGTATTGGTAGACGCTGACCAGCTGGCCATAGACCGTGGTCAGCGCGAAAGCGACGAAGGGCCAGCCGCCCCAGCGCATCCATTTCGGGATGGCCTTGCCGCGCCCGCGCTCGCTGGCCCATTCGGTCAGCATGCCTTCCGGACAGAGCCAGCCGCACCAGGCGCGCCCGAGGATGGGCATGGACACCAGCACGAACGGCCACCACACGCCCCAGAACGCGAACTGCGCGACGATGGTCAGGTTGTTGACGACCGAGGCCGAATTGTCCGGCAGCGGCAGCACCGCCGGCACGATCAGGAGGAAAGCGTATAGCGCGACAATGCCCCACTGCAGCTTGCGCAACAGGGGGGCATGGTCACGGAGAAAATCGGCGATACGGGAGGTCGCCCTCCCGAGTGCTGCGGCCATATCTAAACCTTCATGTGTCTGTCATCCGCCGACGTTCCGGATCAGGGTGCGCTGCGGGCCGCCGACGGCGCCGGGGCGGGCTTGGCGCCGGCCCAGCGCAACAGCGCCCAGACCAGGATCCAGTACGCCACCCAGACGAGCACCGAGATCAGCGCCGGCATGGCGCGGTAGCCGGCGAAATCCGCCAGGATCTTGCCCAGGCCGGTGCTGTCGCTCAACAGAGCCGAAGTGTCCCAGATCGGATCGACGATGGCCGGCACCACGTCCAGCGAGATCAGCCGGTCGAGTCCGCCGACCAGCAGGGCGCCGGCCAGCAGCAGCAACAGGATCTCGGTGACGCGGAAAAAGCGGCGCCAGGTGATCAGCTTGCCGCCCAGCTGCAGCAGCCAGAAGGTCAGCAGCGCGGCGATGAAACCGCCCACGCCTGCCAGGGCCAGCTTGAACATGTCGCCGCCGCCCTCGCCCGCCGACACGGTGCCGTACAGGAAGACCACGGTCTCGCTGCCTTCGCGCGCCACGGCGATCGCCACCAGCAGGAACAGGCCCCACCAGTTGTCATTGGCCACGGAGGTGCGCGCGCCGCCCTCAAGCTCGCTCTTGAGCGTGCGGCCGTGCTTCTTCATCCAGATGACCATCTGCACCACCAGCGCGCAGGCGGCCAGCGACATGATGCCCTGGAACCATTCCTGGCCCTCGTCGCTGAGCCAGGACGAGATGCCCAGCAGCACCAGCGCCAGCGCCACGGCCAGCGCCGCGCCGGCGGCAACGCCGCCCCACAGGTAGGCCAGGCCGCGCTTGCCTTGCGGCGCGGCGCGCAGCCAGGTGTACAGGATGCCCACCACCAGCAGGGCTTCGACGCTTTCGCGCCAGACGATAAAGAGGACCTGTTCCATGTCTTGCTACCGGCTTATTCCTTGGGCTTGACCACCAAGGTGCCTTTCACGTTCTGGTGAAAGTCATCGAAAAACGGATACTCGCCGGGACGCGAGATCGTGATCACCACAAAGGATTTCACGCCCGGGCCCAGCACTTTTTCCTTGCGCAGCGGAATGCTCTCGAATTCCACCGGCTCGTTGCTCTCGTTGATGAGCTCGATCTTGAAGCGCCCTGCCGGGACTTCCAGCGTGGCCGGCTCGAACGTGCCGTTCGGCTTGAAGGTCAAGGTGAACGTGGGCAACTCGTCGGCCGCCGCCGGAGCGGCGGCGCCGATCAGGGCTGCCGCGATGACGCTGAGCAGGCGACGCACGATCAGTAGCCGCCCTTCTTGCCGGTGCCGGCATAGACGAATTCATATTCCAGGTCGATCGGCTCGAACCACGGGCCCACGCCCGTTTCCTTGTCGATGTGACGACCGAAGTGGCTCATCTTGTTCGCGGTCGGCGGCAGGATCGAGTACTTCAGCTTGTACTTGCCCGGACCTTCGAGCTTGATGTTCTCGCCATAGTGCGGGCCGTCGTTGGCGACCATGGGCATGAAGGTGCCCTTCTGCACGTTCTGGCTGCCGACCTTCTGGATCTCGTAGTTCACGACCAGGTAGGGCACCCACTCGCCTTCCGGAAAGCCGGTCTTGTTGTCGGCGGTGGCGTGGATGTCGGCTTCGAGGTGCACGTCGGAATCCTTGGCCGGACGCATCATGCCGGGAGGGTCCATTTCGATCGGCTGCAGATACACCGCGCCGATTTCCATGCCGCCCTTCTGCACCGGCTTGCCGATGGGGTATTCGGCCGCCTGCGCGGCAGACACGCTCAAACCGACAATGGCCAGCGCCAAGGCTTTCTTGATCATGTGCATATTCCTCGATACATGGATGAAACGATGGTTCTTAAAACATAAACAAGAACCGTTTTCATTAATGTAACCAAAGAATCTGACATCTCCCTGAACCGGAACCGCCGGAAACAGGCGAACGATTGCGCCGGATCAAGCCCGCAAAAAAGCCGGCGCACCGCGCCGGCTTCGTTCCCGGACCGCCGCGACGGCGGCCGGCCTTGCCTGCCTACTTGCGTCCGCCCTGATTCCCGCCCGGCGTGAACGGGAAGGTCGAGAACATGGCGCGGGTCTGGTCCTGCATCTGGTCCTGCATCTGCACGAACAGGTTCTTGCTCTGGTCGATGTAGTTGTTCATCATGTTCTGCAGCATGGGCGTCTGCACGTTCATGAACTGCGTCCAGGCCTCCGGACCGAACTGGCTGCCGTACAGGCCCTTGGACTGCTCGGCCATGCGCTGCTGGATTTCCATGAAGGCCTGGATGTTCTTCTCCAGGTAGGAACCCATGATGCCCTGCATCGCGTGGCCATAGAAGCGGATGATCTGCGACAGCATGTTCGACGAGAACATGGGCATGCCGCCGCTCTCTTCTTCCAGGATGATCTGCAGCAGGATGCTGCGGGTCAGGTCTTCGGAGCTCTTGGCGTCGACGACCTGGAATTCCTCGTTGGCCAGGACCAGTTGCTTGACATCGGCCAAGGTGATGTAGGTGCTGGTCCGGGTGTCGTACAGTCGACGGTTGGGATATTTTTTAATCAGGCGCAGGCTGGCGCCGGTTTGTGCTTGCGTCATGGTTGTCCCCGGATCGGGCGATCTCTCAGGCTTTGGATAGGGTCAAGTGTAATGCCGGGCGGCCCTCTCCCCGAAGCCGCCCGGCGCCAGGGCCGCCAGCCGGCGGCCCCACATGCGTCAGCCCATGTGCAGGCCGCCGTTGAGCGAGAAGTCCGCGCCCGTCGAAAAGCCGGATTCATCCGACGCCAGCCACGCCGTGATCGACGCGATTTCCTCCGGCGTGCCCAGGCGGCGCACCGGGATGGTGGCGACGATCTTCTCCAGCACGTCGGGACGGATCGCGCGGACCATGTCCGTGCCGATATAGCCCGGCGAGATCGTATTGACCGTCACGCCCTTGCTGGCGACTTCCTGCGCCAGCGCCATCGTGAAGCCGTGGATGCCGGCCTTGGCGGTGGAGTAGTTGGTCTGGCCGAACTGGCCCTTCTGGCCGTTCACCGAGCTGATGTTGATGACGCGGCCCCACTGCTTCTCGACCATGCCGTCGATGACCTGCTTGGTCACGTTGAACAGGCTGTTGAGGTTGGTGTCGATCACCGTGCGCCAGTCATCGGCGCTCATCTTGCGGAACAGGCCGTCGCGGGTGATGCCCGCGTTGTTGACCAGCACGTCCACCTGGCCGAGTTCGGCCGTGATCTTCTCGAAGGCCTTCACGGTGGAGTCCCAATCGGAGACGTTGCCCACCGAGGCATGGAACGTATAGCCTTGCGCGGCCTGTTCGTCCAGCCATTGCTGATAATTCCGGCTGGGGCCGCAACCCGCCACGACGCGAAAGCCTTCCTTGGCCAAGCGCTGGCAAATAGAGGTGCCGATTCCGCCCATCCCGCCTGTTACGTAAGCCAGTTTCCCGCTCATACTTCCTCCTGTGTGCGACGGACGATTCGTTTGATTGACTGCTTGCTCTTATGCTCCGGACCAGCCGCGGACGCGGCCTCAGGCGGCCCGGACCTTCACGTACCTGCCAGGCGCCGGCTCGATCGGCCGATGGCTGGCATTGCCTAATTTGACGCGCGCCTTGACCTGCTTGCCCGAATGGCCGGCCAGCCAGGCGCTCCAGTCCGGCCACCAGCTGCCCGGCTGTTCGGTGGTCTGCGCCAGCCAGGCGTTGGGATCGCCGGGCAAGGGATTGCCCGGCCCGCCATCGCGCTCCATGACCCAGTAGCTGCGACGCTTCTTCGCGGGCGGATTGACCACGCCGGCGATGTGCCCCGACGCGCCCAGCACGAAGCGCTGCGGCCCGCGCAGCACTTGCGTGGACGCGTAGGCCGCCACCCAGGGCACGATATGGTCTTCCCGCGAGCCGAATATGTACGACGGCATCTCCAGCCGCGTCAGGTCCAGCGGCAGGCCCGCGGCCTGCGCCCGGCCCGGCACCTTCAGGTTGTTTTCCAGGTAGGTGTTGCGGAAGTACCAGGAAAAGAACGGCCCGGGCAGGTTGGTGCTGTCGCCGTTCCAGAAGAGCAGGTCGAACGCCGGCGGCTTCTGGCCCTTGAGATAGTTGCCCACCACGTAGTTCCACACCAGCTCGTTGGGCCGCAGGAACGAGAACGTGGTGGCCAGGTCGCGGCCCGGCATCAGCCCGCCGCTGCCGAACTGGTGGTCGCGCAGCAGCGCGTGCGCCTCGTCGACGAAGACCTTGAGCACGCCGGTATCGTGGAAGTCGAGCAGCGTGGTCAGCAGCGTCAGCGAAGCCACTGGATGCTCGCCGCGCGCCTCGGCCAGGGCCAGCGCGGAGGCCAGCATGGTGCCGCCCACGCAGAAGCCCAGCGCGTTGACCTTGGGCTGCCTGGTGATGTCGCTGGCCACGCGCAGCGCCTGCAGCACCGCGTCGTCCAGGTAGTCGGACCAGGTGGCGCGATCGATGCCGTCGGTATCGCTGGACACCGGATTGCGCCAGGAAACCAGGAATACCGTATAGCCCTGCTCCACCGCATGCCGGACGAAGGAATTCTCGGGCTGCAGGTCCAGGATGTAGAACTTGTTGATGTTCGGCGGCACGATGACCAGCGGGCGCTCGTGCACGGTCGCGGTCAGGGGGGCGTACTGGATCAGCTGGATCAGCCGGTTCTCGAACACCACCTCGCCCGGCGTCACGGCCACGTTGCGGCCGATTTCGAACTGCGATTCGTCGGTCTGGGTGATGCGCCCCTTCTTGACGTCGCCCAGCAGGTTGGCCACGCCTTCGGTCAGCGCGCGGCCGGCGCTTTCGACGATGGACTGCTGCGCGTCGGGATTGAGCGCCAGGAAGTTGGACGGCGACAGCGCGTCCACCCATTGCATGACGGAAAAGCGCAGGCGCTCGCGCAGCGGCTCGCTGACCTGCGCCGCATCGACCAGGCGCGACATGGCGCGGGCCGACAGCAGGTAGGCGTGCGCCATCAGCAGGTGCGAGCCTTGGGCGGCCCAGGCCGCGCCCGCGAAGCGCCGATCCGACGGCGGCGGCAGCGCGCCTTGCCGGGCGTCATCGCACAGGCGCTGCCATTCGCGGGAAAACTCGGCCTGAATGTCGGCCAGAATGTCCGGTGCCACGCTCACCGGAATGGGTCCTGCGGAGAGATTGGCGTTCACTTCGACACCTTGTTATCGACACTGCGCGATTGATGTTGCATGCGGGGTCCGGGACTGTCAATGCGGGTATACAAGGAGAGGCCCGCCAGGGTAGCAGCGGCCCGCCAGCCGCGCTTTGCGCTACATCAGACTTGGCCTAGGACAACCAGGCCAGCAGCGCCATCCGCCCGGTGATCCCGTCGCGCCGGTACGAAAAGAAGCGCCCGCCATCCGCCACCGTGCACAGGCGGCTCAGCGTCACGTCCTCGACGCCCGCGCGCCGCAGGCGGAACTCGGCCAGTCCGGACAGGTCGGCCAGCCATTTGCCGGGCAGGCCCGGCCGGGGGCGGAAATAGGATTCCGTGGCAGGATCGTCGGCAGTGAAGGCATCCAGCACGTCCCGGCCCACCTCGAAGGCGTCCGGGCCGATGCCTGGGCCGACCCAGGCGCGCCAGCCGCCGGCATCCGGCGCCTTGGCCCGCATGGCCGCCAGGGTGCGCTCCAGCACGCCGCCGGACAGCCCGCGCCAGCCGGCATGGGCCGCGCCCAGCACGCGGCCGGCGCCATCGGCGATCACCACCGGCAGGCAGTCGGCCACCATCACGGCCAGCACCCGGCCCGGCCGCGCCGTGACGCTGGCGTCGGCGGCCGGCTCTTCCGGCGTGGCGGGATCGTCGGCGTCGACGACATCGGCGCCGTGTACCTGGCGCAGCCACAGCGGCTCGGCCGGCAGCGCGGCGCGCAGGCGCCGGCGGTTCTCGGCCACGGTGTCGGGATTGTCCTCGGCGCGGCGGCCGAGATTGAAGGTGTCGTGCGGCGCCACGCCGACGCCGCCGGCGCGCGTGGTGCAGAAATACTCGACGCCGGCCCACTGCTGGCCGGTCACCACGGGCAATCCTTGAATCACGCGTTCCATACGATGTTTTCCTGAACCTGCGCCATGTCGGCCGGCACGGCGGCGCTGAACTGGACCTCGCCCCGGCCGCCGGGGTCCTCGAAATGCAGCGCGCGGGCATGCAGCATCTGCCGCCTCGCGCCCGCGACGGTCTTGCCGCCGTACAGCACGTCGGCCAGCAACGGATGGCCCAGGCTGGCCATGTGCACACGGATCTGGTGCGTGCGGCCGGTTTCCAGGCGGCAGACCACCTCGCACACCCGGCCACCGGGATCGACCTCGCCGCGGCGCGAAGGAAAGTAATGCGTGACGGCGGGCTTGGGCGCCACCGGCCGTTCCACGCTCATGCGCACCGGCACCCGGACATCGCGGCCGATGGGGCGATCGACCTTGCCGGCCGCCCCCAGCCAGCCATGCGCCAGGGCGATGTATTCGCGCCCCATGCTGCGGGCCTGCAACTGCCGCACCAGATGGGTCTGGGCGGTTTCATTGCGGGCCACGACCATCAGCCCGGACGTGTCCTTGTCCAGCCGGTGCACGATGCCGGCGCGGGCCACCTGGGCCAGCTCGGGATAGCGGTGCAGCAGGCCATTGAGCAGGGTGCCGCTCCAGTTGCCGGCCCCGGGGTGCGTCACCAGCCCGGCGGGCTTGTTGACCACGATCCAGTCCGGGCTGGCGTCCACCACCTCGAAATCCACGGGCTCGGGCGCGAAAGCCTGCGTTTCAGGCGCGGGCTGCGTCCAGACGGTCAGTTCGTCGTCGGGGCCGACCACCTGCCGGACCTTGGCCGGGCCGCCGTTGACCAACACCTTGCCGGCCTCGATCCAGCCTTGCAGGCGGCTGCGGGAATGCTCGGGCATGAGGCCCGCCAGCACCTTGTCCAGGCGGTCGGCCCGGGTGCCCGGCGGGACGGTAAGCAATTGCGGCGCGCCAGCGGCCGCCTGGGGGGATGAACCCGGGGCGAAATTCGGACCGGAATTCGGACCGGAATCGGAACCACCCTCGAGGCCATCGCCCTCGGAATCCTCGTCAAAATCGGGATCTGTGCTGACGGCTGTATCAGACATGGAGACAAATCATATAATCAGCCTGCCATGCTAACACCAAGGATACGATTCTCGTGATTCACCGTTCCGCAGCTCCCTCGATTCCCGCCTCCCGTAGCGGGCCGGTCTTGCGCGCGGTCGTCGCGCTATTCGCCGTGCTGGCCATTGCCGGCTGCGGTTCGACCAGCAGCAAATACGACAAGACCGCCAACTGGAGCGCCGAGCAGCTGTATGCCGACGCCAAAGCCGAGATCTCCTCCGGCGGCTGGAAGGAAGCGCGCGAGCGCCTGACCGCCATTGAAAGCCGCTACCCGTTCGGCGTCTATGCCCAGCAGGCGCTGCTCGAACTGGCCTACGTCAACTGGAAGGACGGCGAAAACGAGCAGGCCCTGGCCGCCATCGACCGCTTCCAGCAGCTCTACCCCAACCATCCCGGCACCGACTACGCGCTGTACCTGAAGGGCCTGATCAGCTTCACGCCGCAAAGCGCGTTCATGAGCAACATCACCGGGCAGGATCCGGCCGAGCGCGACCCCAAGGGCCTGCGCGCGTCCTACGACGCCTTCAACGAGCTGATCAAGCGCTATCCCGACAGCAAGTACGCGCGCGATGCCGAACTGCGCGTGAACTGGCTGGTCAACACCATCGCCATGAACGAAGTCTACGTGGCCCGCTACTACTACGAACGCGGCGCCTACGTGGCGGCGGCCAATCGGGCCCAGACCGTGATCACCGACTTCGAGGGCGCGCCCGCCACCGAAGAGGCGCTCTACCTGATGATCCAGTCCTACGACAAGCTCGGCATGACCGACCTGAAGAACGACGCCCAACGCGTGTACGACAAGAACTTCCCCAACAGCGACTTCAAGTCCAAGGGACTGAAGGCCGACAAGAGCTGGTGGAACCCGTTCTGACCACTTTCGCGCATGGGTAGGAAAATCCCCTCGTCCGAGGGGATTTTTTTTGCCTGCCGTCGCCGTGGATGACGGACGCCCGCAGGGCGCCGGTCAGCCGCCCTCGCCCTTGCGCCGGTAGAACGCCAGCGCCTCGTCCAGCTCGCGGGTGCGGGCGAACGGCGGCAGGCCGCGCCAGAGACGCTTGCCATAAGGCTTTTCGACCAGGCGGCCGTCGCCCACCATCAGCACGCCCCAATCGGATTCCGTGCGGATCAGGCGTCCCGCGCCCTGCTTGAGCGAGATCGCGGCCTCGGGCAGCTGATATTCCGAGAAGGGATTGCCGCCTTGCGCGCGACAGGCGCGCAGCCGCGCCTCGATCACCGGATCGTCCGGCGGCGCGAAGGGCAGCTTGTCGATGGCCACCAGGGTCAGCACATCGCCGGGCAGGTCGATGCCTTCCCAGAAGCTGGCGCTGCCCACCAGCACCGGATGCGGCAGCTTGCAGAAGCGTTCGAGCAGGTCGCGGCGCGTGGCGTCGCCCTGCTTGAGCAGCGGCCATTCATGGCCGGCGTCGTCGAAGGCGTCGGCCAGCAGGCTGGCCACCTTGTCCACCGCGCGCAGCGTCGTGCACAGCACCAGCGTGCCGCCGGGACTGGCTTCCAGTAGCGGCAGCAGCGTCTGCACGAAGCGGTCCAGGAACTGCGGCGACTGCGGTTCCGGCATGCCACGCGGCACGAACAGCAGCGCCTGCTCGGGATAGTCGAACGGCGACTCCCATTTGCCCGTGCGCGCCTTGTCCAGGCCAAGCTGCCCGGTGAAATGCTCGAACTCGCCATTCACCGACAGCGTGGCCGAGGTCATGATCCAGGCCTGGCCGGGCTTGCGGAACTTCGAGAAGGCCTGGGCCACCGACAGGGGCGCGGAATGCAGGCGCACGTGGTGCAGCCCGTGCTCGACCCAGCGCACCGCCGGACCGGTCCATTGCATGGCAGCCGCCGCGCCCTCGCGCAGCGCGGCGGGCGTGGGCAGGCCGTCGTCCGGCGCCGTCTCGGCCGACTGGTCGTCGCGGCCCCAGCCGTCTTCGTCGGCCTGCGAGCCGGCGCGCGCCGGCGTGGCCCAGCGTTTCAGGCGCGCGGAGATCTCTGCGCCGTTGCGCGCCGCCGCCATCAGGTCGGGATGTTTTTCCGCGACCGCGCCCAGCGCGTTGGTGGCAGTGTCCACGGCCTCGCGCAGCACCGCCAGCGCCTGATCGAATTCCTCGGCGTCGGGCATTGCCTCGAAGGTGGCCTTGCGGCCCGGCAGCTTGTCCAGCGGCGCACAGACCAGCCGCAGCTCGCGCGCGGCGGTTTCCAGGTGGCGGCTGACGTCGCTCCAGCGCGCGGCTTCGCGCGCATAGGCCAGGCCCGCCGCTTCCAGCGCGCGGCCGAAATCCAGCAGCTGGTGCGTGGACACGCTGCTGCCCAGGAAGCGCGTGGCCGTGTCGGGCAGCTGGTGCGCTTCGTCGAAGATCACCGTGTCGGCCTCGGGCAGCAGATCGGTCACGCCCTCTTCGCGCAGCACCAGGTCGGCCATGAAGAGCGCGTGGTTGACCACCACCACGTCGGCTTCCTGCGCCTGGCGCCGCGCCTTGACCACGAAGCAATCGCGGATGCGCGGACATTCCTGGCCCAGGCAGTTCTCGCGCGTGGAGGTCACGCGCTGCCAGATCTCGGCGTCTTCGGGTATCTGCGCCAGGTCACCGCGGTCGCCGGTCTTGGAGATACCGGCGAACACCTGGATCTGGCGCAGCTGCGCGATCTCGGAACGCGATTTCAGGGCGCGTTCGTCGCCCTGCATGCGGTCCAGGTGATAGTGGCAGATGTAGTTGCCGCGCCCCTTGAGCAGCGCGGCCGTCACCGGCGCGGCCAGCGCCGCGCGCACGCGCGGCAGGTCACGCGAATACAACTGGTCCTGCAGCGTGCGGGTGCCTGTGGAAATCAGCACCTTGCCGCCCTGGATGAAGGCGGGTACAAGGTAGGCCCAGGTCTTGCCGATGCCGGTGCCGGCCTCGGCGACGAGCGTGGCGCGGTCCTGGATGGCCTGGCCGATGGCCTGCGCCAGCTCGATCTGCGCGGGGCGCGGCTTGTAGCCGGGCATGGCCGAGGCCAGCGGCCCGTCCTCGGCGAAGAATTCGGATATGTCCAGGTCCAGCATCGATGCAGCCTAGCGCTGGCCGCGACCGCGTCCGGACCGGCGCCGGTCGGCGGTTCTGGCGCAAAACGCGTGTGTGGGGAAAGGACCAGATGATACCTGGAGCCGCACCGCTTTTCCGGCCCAACCCTCCATTCATAGGGACGGATTGGTCCACCTTGCCACGTTCTGTAACAGTGGCTTGTGGCACAATCCGCCCCTTGTTTTTCCTTTTTGTCGTCGTATCGAGATGTCTGAAACTTCCGTTATCACGAACGTCGCCGCCGGCGTCGACAACGCCCGCATCGTCGCTTTGCTCGCCACCGAGCTCGGCGTGCGCGCCAATCAAATCGCAGCCGCGGTCGAGCTGCTGGACGACGGCGCCACGGTGCCCTTCATCGCCCGCTACCGCAAGGAAGCCACCGGCGGCCTGGACGACACGGTGCTGCGCAACCTGGAAGTCCGCCTGGGCTATCTGCGCGAGCTCGAGGAGCGTCGCGGCGCCATCCTGGAATCCATCTCGCAGCAGGGCAAGCTGACGCCCGAGCTGCAGCAGGAAATCGCCGCCGCCGACACCAAGCAGCGCCTGGAAGACCTGTACGCACCCTACAAGCCCAAGCGCCGCACACGCGCCCAAATCGCCCGTGAAGCGGGCCTGGAGCCGCTGGCCGACGCCATCCTGGCCGACGCCGGCTGCGATCCGGCCGCGCTGGCCGCGCAATACCTGAATCCCGAAGCCTCGATCAACGATGCCAAGGCCGCGCTGGACGGCGCGCGCGACATCCTGGCCGAGCGCTACGCCGAGAACGCCGACCTGCTGGCCGACATGCGCGAGCACCTGTGGTCCACCGGCCTGCTGTACTCGAAGATGGTGGACGGCAAGGAAACCGAAGGCGCCAACTTCCGCGACTGGTTCGACTTCAACGAGCCGCTGCGCACCCTGCCCTCGCACCGCATCCTGGCGCTGCTGCGCGGCCGCCAGCAAGGCGTGCTGGAGCTGCGCCTGGGCCTGGAAGCCGAACTCGAGGCGCAGACGCCGCATCCCTGCGTGGCGCGCATCGCCGACTTCCTCAAGCTGGGCAAGGGCTTGTTCGCGCTGGATGCCACGCCGCGCGGCCGCTGGCTGGGCGAGGTGTGCCGCTGGACCTGGCGCGTCAAGTTGCTGACGGCCTTTGAAAGCGAGCTGATCGGCCGCCTGCGCGACAGCGGCGAAACCGAGGCCATCCGCGTGTTCGCGGCCAACCTGAAAGACCTGCTGCTGGCCGCGCCGGCCGGCCCCAAGGCCGTGCTGGGCCTGGATCCGGGCATCCGCACCGGCTGCAAGGTCGCCGTGATCGACCAGACCGGCAAGGTCGTCGACACCACCACCGTCTATCCCTTCGAGCCGCGCCGCGACCGCGAAGGCACCATCAACACGCTGGCCGCGCTGGCCGCGCGCCACAAGGTCGACCTGATCGCCATCGGCAACGGCACCGCCTCGCGCGAAAGCGAGAAGCTGGTGGGCGACATGATGGAGCGCTTCCCCGACCTGAAGGTCACGCGCGTGGTGGTCTCCGAGGCTGGCGCCTCGGTCTACTCCGCGTCGGAACTGGCCGCGCTGGAATTCCCCGACCTGGACGTGACGCTGCGCGGCGCCGTGTCGATCGCGCGCCGCCTGCAGGATCCGCTGGCCGAGCTGGTCAAGATCGATCCCAAGGCCATCGGCGTGGGCCAGTACCAGCACGACGTGAACCAGCGCGAGCTGGCGCGCTCGCTGGACGCCGTGGTCGAGGATTGCGTGAACGCCGTCGGCGTGGACGTGAACACCGCCTCGGCCGCCCTGCTGGCGCGCGTGTCGGGCCTGAACTCGCTGCTGGCCAAGAACATCGTGGCCTGGCGCGACGAGAACGGCGCCTTCGCCACCCGCGGCATGCTGCTCAAGGTGCCGCGCTTCGGCGACAAGGCCTTCGAGCAGGCCGCCGGCTTCCTGCGCATCCCCAACGGCGACAATCCGCTGGACGCGTCCTCGGTGCACCCGGAAGCCTATCCGGTGGTCGAGCGCATCGTCGCCAAGATCAAGGCCGAGGTGAAGCAGATCATCGGCCAGCGCGAGGCGCTCAAGGGCGTATCGCCGTCGGACTTCACCGACGAGCGCTTCGGCCTGCCGACCGTGCGCGACATCTTCGCCGAACTGGAAAAACCCGGCCGCGACCCGCGCCCCGAGTTCAAGACCGCCCAGTTCAAGGAAGGCGTGGAAACGCTGAACGACCTGTATCCCGGCATGGTGCTCGAAGGCGTGGTCACCAACGTGGCGAACTTCGGCGCGTTCGTGGACATCGGCGTGCACCAGGACGGCCTGGTCCACATCTCGGCGCTGGCCGAGAAATTCGTCAAGGATCCGCGCGACGTGGTGCGCGTGGGCCAGACCGTGAGCGTGAAGGTGCTGGAAGTGGACGTGGCGCGCAAGCGCGTGGCCCTGACCATGCGCCTGAACGACACGGCCGCGCCGGCCCGGCGCTCGGGCGACGCCGCCCCCAAGGGCGGTGACCGTCCGGCCCGCCGTGGCCAGGGCGACGGTGGCCGCGGCGGCAATGGCGGCGGCGGTGGTGGCGGCGGTGGTGGCGGCATGATGAACAGCGCGATGGCGGATGCGTTCGCCAAGCTCAAGCGCTAGCCGCAACGCGGCTTGCCAAGAAAAAACCGGCGCCTCGTGCGCCGGTTTTTTTGTCGACAAACGAGACTGGGAACCACGACTAGGACTTACCCCTAGCCTCCCGTTTTTCTTGCGATCCCTCAATCCAAAAGCAACAAAAATAAGGGAAAATATCGAATTGTGTCCAAATAATAAAAAACGGTAGCGCCAGGGGGCGACAGGGCGCGGACACATTCCATGATCAGGCGAGCGACGGCGCACACGCCTATCGGACAGAAGCACAAGAAGAAAAGCGCGCCGCCCCTGAGAAAGCCCGGAGATCCGTCTGTCATGCGCACTACCATTACGCTTGCCGCCAACGAAACGGCAACCATTACCGAAAAAGAAGCCAGTCTCAGCGGTATCTACAACGAAATCACATTGGGCCAGTACACGCGGCTGATCGTGGACGGCGCCGAAGTCACCTTCAAGCACATCACGCTGGAACGCCTGGGCACGCGCGTGATTGAGCTGGTCAACGGCGCCCAGCTGCACGTCGGCGCGCTGGGCTTCGCCAGCATGGGCGCCAGCATCGTCTATCGCATCGGCGCCGGCTGCGCGCTGACCTTCGACGCCAGCCAGTGGGACCCGGAGGTCGTGGCCAACACCACCTTCGATTTCGCCAGCCAGGGCAGCGGCTCGTTGAAGTACTTCCCCTTCATCAATCCGGAATGGCTCGACTGTCCCAACGTCACCGGCTATTCCGAAGGCGACCTGCTCGAAATCGCCGGCCAGGGCAGCGCGCAGCGCTTCCAGGTGCGCGACGGCCGCATCGTCGCCAACCGGCCGCGCTGACGACACGGCAAGGCGGGTGACACGCCCCTCTCGCCCGAGAGGCGATCCGTGCACGCCCGCCTGCCCGCGCCGCCGCAGACGCGGCCCGGGCATGAACCTCTCGTCGCAAACGCCGGCGACACGCCATTCTCGGTCCCGCGCGTGATCCACATGCGCGCTTTCTCGGCGCGCGCGCTTTCTCGCCTGCCCGCCGTCCCTCTCCTGCCCGCCCTTCCTTCCCGGTAGCGTCCGCGCCTGCACGGTTCCGCCGACCGACCTCGTCTGCATCACAAACGCGTCCAATCGCGGAAATCGGGCGTGTCACTCATATTTTTTCCAATTCTCGATAGAAGAAATTTGATCAAGAAATGGAAGAACTGCGTTTTTGCACCACGCATGTTTCCGCCCGTCCGAAAGCGCCTACAACCCCTAGCTTGCAAAGTTCGACTTCGCATCGCGGGGCCCATCTGCTGGGGAGCAGCAGAATCAATCGACAAAGGACGTTCGCTATGAACAAGAATTACGCGCTGGTCTGGAACGCTACCCAGGGGTGCTGGCAGGTCGCCAGCGAACTGACACGCCGCCGTGGCAAGGCGGGACGCGGCCGCGTGCTGATGACGGCGGGCGCCTCTCTGATCGGACTGGCCTTCGCCGGACTGGCCCATGGCTTGCCGACGGGCGGAGCGGTGGTCGACGGCAAGGGCACGATCCAGGCCGAAGGCCAACAGATGATCGTGGACCAACAGAGCCACAAGCTGATCACCAACTGGGAGAGCTTCAACGTCGGCGCCCAGGAAGGCGTCACGTTCCGCCAGCCCGACCAGAATGCGATCGCGCTGAACCGCGTCATCGGCAATGAGGCCAGCAGCATCCTGGGCCGCATCGACGCCAACGGCCAGGTCTTCCTGGTGAACCCGAACGGCGTGCTGTTCGGCCAGGGCGCGCAGGTCAACGTGGGCAGCCTGGTGGCTTCGACCCTGAACATCAGCAACGAGGACTTCAAGGCGGGCCGCTACGTGTTCGCTGGCGAATCGGCCGCTCAGGTCGGCAACGCGGGTTCCATCCAGGCCGCCGCCGGCGGCACTGTGGCGCTACTGGGCGCGCAGGTCGGCAACACCGGCACGATCCAGGCCACCGAGGGCAGCGTCGCGCTGGGCGCCGGCGGGAAAATCCGCCTGCATCTCGACAAAGGCAGCTTGGTGCATCTGCAAATCGACAAGGGCGCGGTGGACGCGCTGGCACACAACGGCGGCCTGATCCAGGCGGCGGGCGGCGACGTCCGGTTGCAAGCGAACGCCACCAATGCGCTGCTGCGCACCGTGGTCAACAACGAAGGCACGATCGAGGCGGTGTCCCTGCAGGACAACCGGTCCGGCCTGATCACGCTGCTGGGCAACGGCCACGCGGTACGGGTCGCCGGCACGCTGGACGCCAGCGGCGTACAGAACTCGGCCGATGGGGGCATGATCCTCATCGACGGCGCCAAGCTGGACCTTGCGCAGTCGATGAAGGCATCCACGCAGGGCGGCGCCGGCATGGATGCCGGCATGCTGCAAATGAACGCGGCGCGCGTGCGCGTGGGTGACGCCTCGCGCATGATGGCGGACGCCTCCGGCGATACGCTGCTGTCCTCGACCCAGCTGACCGATACGCTGGCGCGGAACCACGTCGCAGTCAACGGCGTCGACAGCCTGGCGGTCGAGAGCACCATCGCGTGGCGGAACGACAACGCCTTGACCCTGTCGTCCCTGGGCGACGTCAAGATCGGCGGCGCCATCACCGCGCAAGGCGGCAACGCCCGGCTGACGCTGGCCAGCGCGCGCGGCAACGTGCAGATCGACAGGAACGTAATCCTGACCGGCAGGAGCGCCGCGCTGACGCTGGATTCCGGTGCGGAGTACGGCAACGGCCATCGGATCGCCCGTGGCGCCTCCGTCACGCTGTCCGGCGCGAATGCCGCGTTCAGCGCCAACGGCCAGGACTACAAGGTGGTGCAGAATCTGGCGCAGCTCAGGGCCATCGACGCCGATGTGAGCGGCCATTACGTGCTGGGCAACGATATCGCCGGCCAGGGCAACTTCATGGCGCTGGCCAGCGGCCAGCGGGAATTCAGCGGCACCTTCGACGGGTTGGGCCATACCGTCACCGACCTGAACATCCACGGCACCGGACAATCGGTGGGCATGTTCGCCAGCGTCAGCGGCACGGTCCGCAACGTGACGCTGGACCGCGCCACTCTCAGCGGCACGCAAAGCCGCGGGGCCACTCAGCTGGGCGTGCTGGCCGGCTTCAACTCCGGCAATATCGATAACGTCCACGCCACCAACAGCTCGGTGATGGGCAGCCGCAATCCGCATGTCGTCGGAGGTCTGGTCGGCAACTACTTCTGGGGCGATATCAGCAACTCGTCCTTCAGCGGCAGTGTGCTGGGCAACGCAGGCAGCACCGCGATCGGCGGCCTGGTCGGCCAGGTGCAGGACACGCCGCTCGTCAAGCAGATCAGCAACAGCGCGGCGCACGCCTACATCACCGGCGGCGGCTACGACAGCCCGGCGAACGGCGCTGCCGTCGGCGGCCTGGTCGGCCGCAACCTCGGCGCCGAGCTGCGCGACGTGCGCAGCAGCGGCACGATCTCGGTGCAGTACGCCAATGCCAGCGTAGGCGGGCTGGTCGGCCTGCACACGCTGGACAGGACGGGCAGCTACAGGTCCGGCAGCATCAGCAACGCCGCCAGCGCCGTCGCGGTATCGTCGGCCGGCATCAACAGCAAGGTGGGCGGGCTGGTGGGCGCCAACATCAACGGCAGGCTGTCGAACGTGGAAGCAAGCGGCAATGTGAGCGGCTACCGCAGCGCCGCCATCGGCGGCCTGATCGGCGAGAACACGGGCCGTACAGCCTATATGGGCGGCACTGTCCAGGACGCGCGCTACGACGGCCAGGTCAGGGACGCCATGGCCGCGACGCTCGGCGGATTGGTTGGCAACAACGAGGATGCCAAGCTGGATAGGGTGCAGGTAAACGCCACGGTCATCGGCGGAAACAACGCGAAGATCGGAGGCATCGTCGGCCGGATCGCCGACAGTTCGCTGTCCAACGCACACGCCACCGTCGATCTGCGCGGCGGCGCCGGGGCACAAGTCGGCGGCATCGCGGGCGACGCCAACAACGCGTGGCTGCAGGACCTGAACGTCCAGGGCAAGCTGTCGTCCGCGCCAGGGCACTCCGGCTCCGGCTCGCTGGGCGGCATCGCCGGCGTGCTGTGGCCGGGATACATCGCGCAAGCCGTCGCCAAGGTCGACATCCAGGCGCCCGCCGGCTCGTCGGCGGGCGGGATCGTGGGCGCCAACGTCGGCAACGTCTATGACGCCCACGCTTCCGGCTCCATCACCGGCGGCTCGGCGACCGGAGGCCTGATCGGGGCCAACTTCGGCTCGATCATAGGTTCGACGTCATCGGTCCAGATCAACCGGCCGCTGGGCTGGCATGGCAGCCTCATCGGCGAAGACTACAACTACAGTTGGCGGACGCTGCAGCAAAACTCGGCGCAGAACGGCGCGCAGCCGCCGATCGGGCGCATCGTGGCCGCCTACCCCTACTGATCGCCGCGCAGGCAAGGCCCGGCGCCAAACGACCTCGGGGCCTCGGGGCCTTGCCGCCACGCATGAAAGGTAAAAGGCCGGTACGCCTCATCAGCGTACCGGCCTTCTGTCTTGTACCGCCCGCGTTCAATCGCGCGGCAACGACAGCAGGACCTCGCGCAGCCGCGCCGTCCATTCGGACGCGTCCTGGTCCGCCGGCGCAACAGCGATTTCGTTTCCATCCACCGTCACGCGCCCAGCCTGCAACAGCTCGTCCGGCGAGGCTTCCTGCAGCCGCCGCGTGTACTGGCCGGCTTCCTTCGGATCGGTGAACGGCCGCGACAGCAGCACCTCGGCGCCATCGGCCGCCAGCAAGCGGAAGCGGAAACCGCCCTCGTCGCGGAAGCTGACGAAGCGGGCGCCCTTGCCCTTGGCCTTCTTGCCGGTCGCCTTGTCCTGCGACACGGCGACGCTCAGGTTGCGCAGGCCCACGGCCTCGCGCAGTTCGGCCATGAACGGCGTGGCCAGCTTGCGCGCCTTGGCCGCGCCGGCCTGCAGCACTTCCTCGATGCGGCCGGGGTTGGCCATCAGGTCGAAGTACTTTTCGCGCATCGGCGCCAGCAACTGTTCCAGATGATCGAGCAGGAACTGCTTGGCATCGCCCCAACCCATGCCCTCTTCCAGCTGCTTGCGGAACGCGGCGGACTGAGCCGGCGTCGCGAAAGCGCGGTAGATCGTGAACAGGTGCGAATTCTCGGCGTCCTTGGGTTCGCCCGGCGCGCGCGAATCGGTCACGATGCGCATCACCGAGGCGCGCAGCGCCTGCGCGCCGCCCTCGAACAGCGGGATGGTGTTGTTGTAGCTCTTGGACATCTTGCGGCCGTCCAGCCCCGGCAGCGTGGCGACCTCTTCCTCGATCGTCACCTCGGGCAGCGTGAAATAGTCGCGGCCGTACTGATGGTTGAAACGCTGCGCGATGTCGCGCGCCATTTCCAGATGCTGGATCTGGTCGCGGCCCACCGGCACCTTGTGCGCGTTGAACATCAGGATGTCGGCGGCCATCAGCACCGGGTAGGAGAACAGGCCCATGGTCACGCCGTCGTCCGGCTCCACGCCCTTGGCCTCGTTCTGGTCCACCGAGGCCTTGTACGCGTGGGCGCGGTTCATCAGGCCCTTGGCCGTGACGCAGTTCAGCACCCAGCACAGCTCGGGAATTTCGGGGATGTCGGACTGGCGATAGAACGTGACGCGCTCAGGGTCCAGGCCCACCGCCAGCCAGGTGGCGGCGATCTCCAGCCGCGAGCGCGCCACCCGCGCCGGATCGTCGCACTTGATCAGCGCGTGATAGTCGGCCATGAAGAAGAACGCGTCCACGCCGGGCTGGGTGCTGGTGACGACGGCCGGGCGGATCGCGCCGGCGTAGTTGCCGAGATGGGGGGTGCCGGAGGTGGTGATGCCGGTAAGGACGCGGGTGTTCATGAGATGAGGCTGCGGTTGCTGGATGAGGGTCCAAGTGTAACGTGTCGGCGTTGCGTCCCTGGATTGCCGGACCCGCTGGCGCGGTCAGGCCCCGCCTTTCCGGTGCCGCCTGGCGATGTTCCTGGTCGCCGAAGCCACGGTCGGCTCGACAGGCGGGGAGACGCCGACGTAGCGCGCGCGAGGCCTGATCATCTGCCCCGACCCGGCCTGCTCCAGCGCATGGGCGAGCCAGCCCACGCAACGTCCGATGGCGAAGAGCGCCAGCGGGGCATGCGCAGGCAGACGGTGCACGGCGCTCAGCGCCGCCAGTCCGAAATCGATGTTCGGCCGCTCACCGGCCAGGCGCTCGACCTGCCGGGCCAGGCTGGCATAGGAAGCAGGCAGGGCCAGGCTGTCCAGCAGCGCCACCGCGCGCGGATCTCCCGCGGGATACAAGGGGTGCCCGAAGGCGGGAAAGCCCAAGCCCATGTGCAGGCGCTCCCGCACCAGGGACTCGGCATCGGTGTGCGCCATCGCATCGATCAGCGGTTTCAGGCTCATCGCCGCCCGGCCATGCAGCGGCCCCGTCAAGGTCGCCAGGCCAGACAGGATGCCGGCGGCCAGGCTGGCGCCGGTCGAGATTGTCACGCGCGTGGCGAAGGTCGAGGCATTGAGCTCGTGGTCCGCCAGCAGACAAAGCGCCTGTCGTATGACGGGCTCCGCGCGCGGCCGTTTCCAGGCGGCCGCCAGTTGCTGGCTGATGCTGCCGCCCGCCTGCAGCGCCTGGGATCCGAACATCGAGACGACGAGCGTTGCCAGGACGCCGCGGGCTTCCGCCCTGAGCGCGCCCAGGGATCGGCCCTGCGTGGGCAGGTCGGCGACGCAGCGCCCCGCCATGGCCGCGATGCCTGGCTGTATGGCCCCGGCCTCGCCAGAAGACGGCGCCGCGCCGACCGGCGCGGCGGAGAGATCCACCTTGCCGTCGCCGCTCTCCCACAGGACGGCCGCGATGTCTTCCAGCTGGCTGGCGCGGGCCAGTTCGACCGCATCGGCGCCCCGGTACCACAGGCGGCCATCCCGCACCGTCGAGATGGCGGAGGGCATGACCGGATCGCCCCACTCCATGGCGCCGCTGGCCACCGTCGCGGCATTGCGTTGCCCGCGCTGGCGTCCCGCCATGCGGGCCACATCGTCACGGTG
Organism: Achromobacter sp. Marseille-Q0513; assembly: GCF_018195695.1. Lineage (NCBI taxonomy): Bacteria > Pseudomonadati > Pseudomonadota > Betaproteobacteria > Burkholderiales > Alcaligenaceae > Achromobacter > Achromobacter sp. Marseille-Q0513. The sequence goes on from NZ_JAGTJY010000010.1 coordinate 34,126, forward strand.
ATACAGGCTGCGGCGGGAATCGCCGCCGTCCTGCCTGCTGCGGATCTTGCCTCGGCTGACGTAGGCATACAGGGTCTGCATGCGCACGCCCGTCAGCTCGACGGCTTCATGGGCGGTAATCCAGGTCATGGCATTTATATTGATCAAATTAATCAAGATTGACGTCAATACTATTGCAGATGAACATGATCCCATCAACAAGGAGCATGTGATGGCAATAGGTTTGGACGAAGTGATCGCGGCGGAAACCGTCTTGTCCGAGGTGGATGGCAATCGTGGAAAACTGATCATCCGCGGGCGCTCGCTCGATGATCTGGCAGCGCGCGAGACCTATGAGGGCGTGATGGCGATGCTGTTCGCGCAGTTCCTGGACGAACCCGCGCCCCCTCAGACCTGGCAGTCGGCGCTGGGCGCCGCCCGGGTCGCGGTGTTCCAGCATCTGGCTTCCTCTGATGCGGCATTGCTCGCGCTGGAACCCATCGACGCGATGCGCGCGCTGGTCGCCAGGATCAAGGACGGCAATGACCCGGTCACCGCGCTGCATCTGGTGGCCGCGCCGGCCGTCTTCACCGCCGGCCTGATCCGGCTGCGGCAGGGCCAGGCCCCGATCCCGCCGGACGCGAGCCTGGGACATGCCGCCGACATCCTGCGCATGTCGGGATTGCCCGCCGAGGCCGCCCACACGCATGCACTGGACGCGTACCTGGTGACCGTGGCCGATCATGGCCTGAATGCCTCCACGTTCGCGAGCCGGGTCGTGGCGTCGACCCGGGCCGGACTGACATCCTCGGTCCTGGCCGCGATCAGCGCATTGAAGGGCCCGCTGCACGGGGGCGCGCCGGGTCCGGTGCTGGACATGCTGGATGCCATCGGCACGGCGGACAAGGCGGCGACGTGGCTGGACGCGGCACTGGAGCGCGGCGACAGGCTGATGGGATTCGGCCATCGCATCTACCGGGTCCGAGACCCGCGCGCCGATGCGCTGAAGGCCGCGTTGAAGCCGCTGCTGCAAGGCCAGCATGTACCCGGACAGCGCACCGAGCTGGCGCAGACGATCGAACAGATCGCGCTGGACACGCTGCGCCGCCACAAGCCTGATCGCGCGCTGGAAACGAATGTCGAGTTCTACACGGCCCTGCTGCTGGACGCCCTGGGTTTCGATCGCGAGGTCTTCACCTGCATCTTTGCCATGGGACGCGTCTCGGGATGGATCGCCCATGCGCGGGAACAGGCATTGACAGGAAGATTGATCCGGCCGCAGTCTCGCTATACCGGGCCATTGCCCGAGGCGCTGCCGGAAGAGGCGCTCGCCGCCGGCCACTGAACCTGCCGGCCTGTGACGGAGAGATGAACATGACGACACTCAAGGCGCATTTCGATGTCCTGGCGCGGTACAACGCGTGGGCGAACGGAATCCTGTACCACGCGGTCGGCGGGCTCGAAGCGCAACAATACCGCCAGGATTGCGGCGCCTTCTTCAAGTCCATCGAAGGCACGCTCAACCATCTGCTCGTGACCGACCGGATCTGGCGGCATCGCCTCTGTGGCCTGCCGGATCCGGGCTATCGCCTGGATCAGATCCTTCTTGAGGACTTCCCGGCATTGAAAGCGGCGCGAGAGCAGGAGGACGACGAGATCGCCCGCTTTGTCCTGGCCTTGCCCGAGTCCGCCATGGATACCGTCATTTCATACCGGCGGACCTCGACGCCGGAGCAGCTGCAGCAGCACATCGGATCCGCGCTCGCGCATTGGTTCAATCACCAGGCGCACCACCGCGGGCAGGCGCACGCCATGCTGACGCGCGTTTCCGGGCAGGCTCCGGAGCTCGACCTGCTGCGCTATCAACGGCAGACGAGACAGGCCGCCCCAGCCTGAGCAGGCTGGCGGCGCCTCAGACCACGGCGAGCACGGGCGCGGCCAGCGCGCACAGGCCCCCGGCGGTCAGGGCGGCGCGCGGACGGAAGGTCAGGAACCAGATCAGCAGCAGGCCGGCGATGCTGAGGATACCGATCCATTCAACCGTGCCGTAGCTCCAGCCCCAGACCGCCGCCGAGGCCCACAAGGACAGCGCCAGCGCGATCCAGCCGAACAGCCGCAGCGGCAGGCGATGGCGTCGCGGCAGTGCGCGGTCGAACACGTCTTCGTAATGACGGTCCATGCCCAGGCACAGGGCAGAGAAACCCGCGTAGGCCAGGCAGAAGGCGGCAAGCGTCATGGTTGCTCCTCGGTTTCAAGCGGCTTGGGAAGATTGGGCCGTCGGCGCGGGCCGGGCCGACGGACGGCCGGCCGGCGCCTTGCGGGCGCGGGCCGCCTTGCGGGCCATCCAGGCCAGCAGCAGCGCGCCGGCCAGGCAGGTCAGGTCGAACCCGGCCATCACCCAGTCGCCGGCGGGCAGCGAGGCCGCCAGATGGCGCTGGGTGGTCAGCGCGTTGATCACCGGCACCAGCGCCAGCGACGCGGCGGCCGCGGCCAGCAGGTCCAGCCATTTGCGGCGCTGGAACAGGAAGGCGTAGACCAGCGACAGGCCCCAGGCCGAGAAGAAGGCGCGCACTTCCCAGAGCTGCCGTCCCGGCAGGTCGGCCGGCAGCAGGCGGTTGGCCCAGAAGAAGGCGGCGACGGCGATGAACAGGCCCGCCACCGTGCCGGCGTTCAAGCCATCGACCAGGCGCAGCGAGAAGGTTTCGCGCGCGCCCGGCCGGGCCTTCTGGCGGCGCTTGGCGATCCACAGCACCAGGCCGGTGCCGACCATGCCGGTGCCGGCCAGGCTCACCAGGAAATAGAACCAGCGCAACACCGGCGCGGCGAACAATCCCAGGTGCAGGCCGGTGATCACGCCGGCCGTGCGCACGGTGGGGCTGAGCTCGTCCAGGCTTTCCTGCATCTGGCCGGTCACGCCGTCAAAGCGCATGTAGGGTGACAGGCGGCCATAGGACACGCCGTCGGCCGCGTTGCGCGTCAGCGTCACCGTGGCGCCGGCATCGCCGGGGTTGTTGACGGTGACGCGGCCCACGTTGCCCTGCCAGTGGCTTTCGGCCTGCGCCACCAGGGGCGCGAGATCGGTCAGGGGCGCGGGCGAGCCGCGCGGCGGCGTGACCTTGAACGAGGCGAAGACCTCGTCGCTGAACTGGCGCGCATCGTCATAGACGGCCAGTATGCCCGCCGGCATCAGCATGCCCATGAACAGGACCAGCCCGCTGAACGTGATCATCAGGTGGAACGGCAGGCCCAGCACGGACAGCGCGTTGTGCCCGTCCATCCAGGCGCGCTGTCCGCCCTTCTTCGGACGGAAGGTGAAAAAGTCGGTGAAGATCTTCTTGTGCGTGATGATGCCGCTGATGATCGCCACCAGCATGAACATGCCCGCGATGCTGGCCAGCCAGCGTCCCCAGGGAAAGCCGATCTCCAGCTCGAAATGGAAGCGGTAGAAGAAGTCGCCGCCGCGCGTCTCGCGCGCCGTCACGGCCTGGCCGGTCTGCGGATCGAGCTTGACCCGCACGAAGCCGCGCTCGCCCGGCTTGGGCTTGGGCACCTGGTACAGCAGCAGGATCAGCGGCTCGCGGTCCGTCGGCGGCGTGATGAACCAGCGCTTGGCGTCGACCGCGTGCTCGCTGAGATAGCGCTGGGCCGTGGCCACGGCCTGCTGCGCGGGCGCGGACTGGACCTGGATCTCGGGCTGCATCCAGCGCGTGATCTCCGGCCGGAAGAAAGCCAGCGTGCCGGTCAGGAACATCGCGAACAGCGCCCAGCCGAAGATCAGCCCCGACCAGGTGTGCAGCCAGGACATGGCCTGGCGCAAGCCCTCCTGGCCCTGTTGCTTGGCGTCCGCCGGCTTCATGCCGCCACCGCGCCGCGACCCGCCAGGTACAGCAGGCCCAGCGCGACCGTGGGAATCAGGATGCCGGCCCAGGCGCGCCAGGCGTTGCGGGTCGCGAAGACCCAGATCACGCCGCAGGCGTAGAACACGAAGGACAGCATCTGCGCCGTCACCACGGCATCCGCCCGCGCCAGCGGCAGCCAGACGGCCAGGCAGGCGGCGGCGGCGGAAGCCAGGCCGTAGCAGCCCAGGATGGCGGCGATGGCGCGCGAGGCCACGGCCAGTTGATAGGGCAGCATGGCTGCGCCGGCGGCGGGAGCTTTCACTTGGACACGAGGAACGTCAGGGTGGAAACGTAGCGGACCTTGGCATAGGACTTGCCGTTGGTCTCGCCGGACTTGTCTTCGACATGCGCGACTTCGATCACGTACTGGCCGGGCCAGGGCGTGCTGATCTCGATGCGGCCCTGCTCATCGCTATGGAAACGCTTTTCCCACTTGGGCGGGCCGAATACGGTGACTTCGGTCTTGGCCAGGGGCTTGCCCTGGAACTGCAGCACGAAGGCATTGCCGCCGGCGGCGACGGGCACCAGCTCCAGATCGAGCCCGGCCTGGGTATCGTTGCGTCCGGCCTTGGCGCCGAAATGGACCAGCGTGTCCTTGTAGAGGTACGGCTGGCGCAGGCGCACGTCGCCCTTGCCGGCCGCCGCGAAGGCAATGAAGTCCGCGCCCTGCCCGGCCTGCGGCAATGCCTTGCCGTCCGCGCCGGTCACTTCGGGACTGGTCAGCACCTTGCCCAGCAGGCCCTCGCGCTGTTCGCGCAGGTCGTCGGCCCATTCGCCGAAATAGGCCTTGGCGGGGCCGTCGGCGCCGCGCTCCAGCCAGACGAAGTGGGCCTGGGCGGCGCCCGCGCTGCCCAGCAGGGCCAGGGCGGCCAGGGTTCTTGCGAATTTCATCATTGCCATTCCTTCAGTCTGCGTATCGGGCCTGCGCCGCCCCGCGCGGCGCAGGCCCTGTTTGTGCTCTCGGCATTGCTTCGATAGCCGTCGCTCGGACGAATCGAAGTTATAAATTATAACCATTCTCACTACGAAATGAGCGCAAGAAGGCGGCAGCCCGGCCGCCGCCCCCCGCCCCTGCGGCGTCCCCGTCTCCGAAGCGCCGCCGAACGCCTGTCCTACCAGCGATAACGCAAGCTGGCCTTGACCGAGCGCTGATAGCCGAACCAGCACCAGGATTCGTTCAGGCAAGACGCGACGTATTCCTTGTCGAACAGGTTGGACACGTTCAGCGCCACCTGCATGCCCTTGAGCGAGGGCGAGGCGCGACCCAGGTCGTAGTCCAGCATCAGGTCGAACAGCGTCACCGAGGGCACCTTGTAGGCATTGGCCTCGTTGACATAGGACGAGCCGATGTAGCGCACCCCGGCGCCCACGCCCAGCCCGGCCAGCGGGCCTTCCTGCAGCTGGTAGCGCGCCCAGGCCGAGGCCTGTTGCGACGGCACGCCGGCCGGCGCCTTGCCCTTCAGATCGAAGCCCGCGGCATTGGGATAGGCCTTGGAGTACTCATTCTTCATCAGCGAATAGGACGCCAGCAGGCTCAGGCCGCGCAGCGGCTCGGTCTTGGCTTCCAGCTCGATCCCCTGCGTGCGCAGTTCTCCCGCCTGCACCTGGCAGCGGCCGCCCGAGCCGCCGCACACATGCGTCGGATCCGGATCGGTGGTCGTCATGTTCTCGCGCCGGATGTCGAAGGCCGCGACCGACAGCATGGTCGCGCTGCCCGGCGGCTGATACTTGATGCCCGCTTCGTACTGCTTGCCCTCGATGGGCTTGAACGGCACGTTGTTCCAGCCCGTGCCGGACAGCGGCTCGAACGACTCCGAGTAGCTGAAGTACGGCGCCACGCCGTTGTCGAAGTTGTAGATCACGCCCATGCGCCCGGTGAACGCCTCCGCCCTCAGCGAGGACGGCGTGACGGTGCCCTTGGCGATATCGCGCGCCTGGCCCACATTGCGCGACCAGTCGTAGCGTCCGCCCAGCAGCACCGACAGCTGGCCGAGCTTGAGCTGGTCCTGGAAGTACAGGCCGCTCTGGTACTGCTTGGTGCTGCGGTCGGTGGAGAACGGCGGCACCGGGATGCGCTGGCGGTTGTCCGGGTCCAGCACGTTCAGCGCCGGCGCCGCGCCGAATCCTTCCAGCGTATCGGTCTTGACGTGCTGGTAGTCGAAGCCCAGCAACACGGAATGCCCGATCCGGCCGGTGTCGAAACGGGCCTGCACATTGTTGTCGATGGTGAAGGCGTCCACGTCCGCATCGGTGGCGATGGATGCGCGCTGCTGGCGCGTGTAGGCCTTGTCCAGATAGCCGAAATTGCCGTTGGACGCACCGTAGACGCTTCGGTAGACCGCCTCGGAATGCGTCCAACGCACGCTTTGCGTGGCCTTGAACGTATCGTTGAAGCGATGGTCCAGCACATAGCCCAGCGAGTAGCTCTTGCGGTCGCTCTTCTCGAAATTGGCGTCGCCATCGTAGTGGCTCGCGTGCAGTTTCCTGCCGTCGGGCGCGGACAGCACGGTGCGCATGGCCGATACCGAGCCATAGGAGCCCATGTCCGGATCGCGCTGGAAGTTCGTCAGCACGGTCAGCGAGGTATCCGCGTTGGGCTTCCAGGTGAAGGCCGGCGATACGAAATAGCGCCGCTCCTTGGTGTCCTTGACCTGGCCATCGGACAGGTAGCCGGAACCGGTCAGGCGATAGAGGAACTTGCCCTCCTCGTCGACCGGACCGCTGAAGTCGACGTTGGCGCGGCGGAAATCGAAGTTGCCGGCCTGCAGCTCGACTTCGCGCATCGGTTCGTCCAGCGGCCGCTTGCTGACCTGGTTGACCACGCCGCCGGGACCGCCCTGCCCGTACATCACGGATGCGGGGCCCTTGAGCACGTCGACGCGTTCAAGGCGGTAGGCGTCGACCTGGGGCAGCGCGTCGCGGCCGCCGAACACCCGCAGGCCGTCCAGGTAGGTGGACGCGGAAAAGCCGCGCACGTTGAACTGATCCAGCCGCGTGGCGGTGGCGCCGCGCGATTCGGTGGCCACGCCGGCGGTGTAGCGCAGCACCTGGTTCAGCGTCTGCGCGCCCTGGTCGGCGATCTGCTCGCGCGTGATGACCGACACGGACTGCGGCGTTTCGATCAGCGGCGTATCGGTCTTGGTGGCGCTGACGCTGGCCCGGGCGACATACCCCAGGGTGGGCGCCAACGCGCTGTCGGACATGCCGGTCACCGTGACCGGCGCGAGCGTCTGCGTACCGCCCGCCGGCGCCGGCTCCACGGTCCAGGCATTGCCCGAACGGGCGCGCGCCTGCAGGCCGCTGCCGGCAAGGAGGCGGGCAAAGCCCTCGGCCACGGTATAGGCGCCGTCCAGCCCTTCCGAACGGCGACCGCTGGCCACCGCAGGATCGAAGGACAACAGCACGCCCGCGCTGCGCGCGAACTGCGTCAGCGCATCGGCCAGCGGGCCGGCGGCGACCCGATAGCCGCGCGCGGCCTGCGCCTGCTCGGCCGGCTGCGCCCAGGCGATGGGCGCGACGCTCTGGAATGCGCCGGCGCAGGCGAGCAGCACGGCCAGCCGGCCGGCGCTGAGTGAAACGCGCGGGCGCGCGGAAATCGAAACGGACACGGATCCCTCCCTTCGTTTGTCGGTCTTGATCCGTCTATTCCGGATGGGCGCGAGAAACCTGCAATGCGCGGCCAGGAAAAGTTGTAACGGCTGAATGGACAGGCGTGCCGTCAGGTCTCGCGCGGCGCCACCTGCAGCCAATACGCGGTGCGCCGGATCACGATGATCGGCAAGGTGTCTTCCAGCGTCCTGAGCGCGCGTTCGGCGTCGTCCAGGGGAAACACGCCCGACAGGCGCAAGTCCGCCACTTCCGGCGCCACGCGGATCACGCCGACGCGCTGCGCGGCCAGATAGGCCGCGAACTCGTCCAGACGCCAATCCTTGGCCACGACAAGGCCGTCCGCCCAGGCCAGCCGGTCCGGATCCGATGCGCGGCGGCGCACCTGCCCGCGCTCGGCGAAGGCGGCCCGTTCGCCGGCGGAGATATGGATCGCGCCGCCTTCGCGCGCGATCTGCACGCTGCCTTCGTAGACGCCGACGCGCGCATTGCGCTCGCCGCGACGCAGGTCGAACACGGCGCGCGTGGCCGACAGGATGCCATGGCCCGTGTCCACGCGCAGCGGCGGCGCGCCGTCTTGCGGCTCGAGGCGCACCAGCAGTTCGCCGCGCAGCAGTTCGACGCTGCGTGCTTGCACGTCCAGCCTCAGCGCGCTGTCGCCATTGAGCGTCAGGCTCAAGCCCGGCGCCGCCGCCAGCGTCCGGCGCTCGCCCAGGCCCGTGCTGTGATCGGCCAGCAGCCGTTGCCACGGCGCATGCCGGTAGCCGGCCCATAGCGCCACGCCCACGCCCGCCACGCTGAGCGCATTGCGCAGGACCGCGCGGCGCGCGGGAGACGCCGGCGCGTCCAGCGCCGCATGCGCCAGCCCCGAGGGCACACGCCGGGCGTCGCGACCGATCGCCTGCAGCCGGTCCCAGGCAGCGCGGTGCGCCGGATCCTGCGCCAGCCAGGCGGCGCAGGCGGCGTGCTCGTCCGGGCTGGCCACGCCCGAGGCCAGCCGCGCCCACCAGCCGATGGCCTGCCGGGCCGTGGCGTCCAGCCTCTCAGCCATCGAGCGCGCAATAGCAGGCGGACAGCGCCCGCACCATGTACTGCTGCACGGAACTGAGCGACACGCCCAGGCGCTGGGCAATCTGGGCATAGTTCAGCCCGTCGACCTGGGACAGCAGGAAGGCCGAGCGCGCCTTGGGCGGCAAACCGTCAAGCAGGCGGTCCAGGCGCATCAGCGCCTGCATCTGCACGGCCTGCTCCTCGGGCGACGGCGCATGCGCCTCGGGCAGCGCGGCCAGGTAGTCCAGATAGGCGTGTTCCAGCGCCGCGCGGCGCTGGTGATCGACCACCAGCCCCTTGGCGATGGTGGCCAGCAAGGCGCGGGCGTCGTCGGCGCGCACGGCCTTGCGGCCCTGGATCACGCGCACGAACACGTCCTGCGCCAGATCCTCGGCGCGATGCGCGCAGCCGGTCTTGCGGCGCAGCCAGCCGAACAGCCAGGGGCGATGATTGCGGTAGAGATGATCGACCGGCACGGCGTCGGCATCGGCGCGACGGGCGTCGGGAGCGAAAAGGGAAGACACGGTGGGACCAGCGGCGCTTGACCAGAAGTCCCAGGATATTAATTGATAATGAATTGCATTAACAATCTTGCATGCGCATGCGCCCGCCCCGCGGCCGGCGCATGCGGCAGAACTACAACGTCACGGTGAGCCGGCGCTCGGATTCCAGGTATTCGCGCGACTGCATTTCCAGGATGCGCGACACGGTACGGTGGAACTCGTTGGCCAGCGCGCCCTCGGTATAGATCTCTTCCGGCTCGCACTCGGCCGACATGATGAGCTTGACGCGATGGTCGTAGAACACGTCGATCAGCCAGGTGAAGCGGCGCGCCTCGGAGGCCTGGCGCGGCCCCATGCGCGGCACGCCGGACAGGATCACGGCGTGGAAACGGTTGGCCAGTTCCAGGTAGTCGTTCTGCGAGCGGGGACCGCCGCACAGCGTGGCGAAGTCGAACCACACCACCGAGCCGGCCAGCTGGAGCGCGCGGATCTCGCGGTGCTCGATGTGCAGCAGCGGCTCCTGCGGCGGCGTGTCGGCCAGCTGGTTGAACGCGTCCTGCAGCGCCGCCTGCGCGCGCTCGTCCAGCGGCGTGTGATAGCACTGCACCTGCTCCAGCGAACGGCGGCGATAGTCGACGCCGGCGTCCACGTTCAGGATGTCCATGCGCGCCTGGATCAGCTCGATGGCCGGCAGCACGCGGTCGCGGTGCAGCCCTTCGGGATACAAGGTCGATGGTTCGTAGTTCGACGTCATCACGAAGGACGTGCCGTGCTCGAACAGCTTGAGCAGCAGCCGGTGCAGGATCATCGCGTCGGCCACGTCGGACACGTGGAACTCGTCGAAGCAGATCAGGCGGTAGCGCTTGGCCACGCGCCGGGCCACTTCGTCCAGCGGATCCTGCGTGCCCTTGACCTCTTCCAGCTCGCGGTGCACGCCGCGCATGAATTCATGGAAGTGCAGGCGCGTCTTGCGCACCACCGGCACGGTGGCGTAGAAGGCGTCCATCAGGAAGCTCTTGCCGCGCCCCACCCCGCCCCACAGATAGACGCCGCGCGGCACGTCCGGCCGGTTCAGCAGCTTCTTCAGCGCGTTCGAGCGCATCGCCTTGAACTTGACCCATTCGTCGTAGTAGCGCTGCAGGCGGTCGATCGCCTTCTTCTGGGCCTCGTCGGGCTGATAGCCGCGCTCGGCCAGGGCGTGTTCGTAGTATTCGCTGACGTTCATGTGGGAAACAGGCTGGCAGGATGAAAAAAGGGCGGATCCGCGAACCCGCCCCCAGGCAACCATGGCGCCGATCCGCCGGGGGCCAGGCCCCGAACGGACCGGAGCCCGCGCATCAGAAGTTCAAGGCGCGCTTGTCCACCGCCAGCGCGGCTTCCTTCACGGCTTCCGACAGGGTCGGGTGCGCGTGGCAGATGCGGGCGATGTCTTCGGCGGCGCCGCGGAATTCCATGATGGTCACGGCTTCCGAGATCAGCTCCGAGGCCATCGGGCCGACGATGTGCACGCCCAGGACCTCGTCGGTCTTGGCGTCGGCGATCACCTTGGCGAAGCCGGTGGTGTCGCCCAGCGCGCGGGCGCGGCCGTTGGCCAGGAAGGGGAAGCTGCCAGCCTTGTACTCGCGGCCTTCCTTCTTGAGCTGCTGCTCGGTCTTGCCGACCCAGGCGATTTCCGGCGAGGTGTAGATGACCCACGGCACGGTGTCGAAGTTGACGTGGCCGTGCTGGCCGGCGATGCGCTCGGCAACCGCCACGCCCTCTTCCTCGGCCTTGTGCGCCAGCATCGGGCCGCGCACCACGTCGCCCACTGCCCAGACGTTGGGCAGGTTGGTCTTGCAGTCGCCGTCCACGGCGACGAAGCCGCGCTCGTCGAGCTTCAGGCCCACGGCGTCGGCGTTCAGGCCGCCGGTGTAGGGCACGCGGCCGATCGAGACGATCAGCTTGTCGACCACCAGCTTCTGCTCGGCGCCCTTGGCGTCGACGTAGGGCACGGTCACGGACTTGGCGGTCGCCTTGATCTCGCCGATCTTGACGCCCATCTGGATGTTCAGGCCCTGCTTGGTGAAGGCCTTCAAGGCTTCCTTGGCCACTTGTCCGTCAGCGGCGGCCAGGAATTCCGGCATCGCTTCCAGAATGGTGACTTCGGAACCCAGGCGGCGCCACACGCTGCCCATTTCCAGGCCGATCACGCCGGCACCGATCACGCCCAGCGTCTTCGGCACGGCGCCGATGTTCAGCGCGCCGTCGTTGGACAGCACGACCTTCTCGTCGAACGGCAGGCCGGGCAGCTCGCGCGCCGACGAACCGGTCGCCACTACCACGTGCTTGGCAACCAGGTCTTCCTCGGTGGTGCCGGTGACCTTGATCGCCCAGCCGCCTTCGACCTGGCCGGCGAACGCGCCCTTGCCATGGAAGAAGGTGACCTTGTTCTTCTTGAACAGGTACAGGATGCCGTCGTTGTTCTGCTTGACCACCGAGTTCTTGCGGCCGATCAGCGTGTCGAGCTTCAGGCTCACGCCCTTGACCTCGATGCCGTGCTCGGCGAAGTGGTGGTTGGCCTGCTCGTAGTGCTCGGACGATTGCAGCAGCGCCTTGGACGGGATGCAGCCCACGTTGGTGCAGGTGCCGCCGGGAGCCGGGCCGCCCTGGCCGTTCTGCCAGGCGTCGATGCAAGCCACCGACATGCCGAGCTGGGCGGCGCGGATGGCGGCGATGTAGCCGCCGGGGCCCGCGCCGATGACGACGACGTCGAATTGTTTGGACATAGTGTTCTCGCGATGGGAAATGAAGGGGAACGCGCCCCATCCGCGGCGGGCCGGCATGGCGCCGGCCCGGGCGCGCGTGGCAAGGCCGCCGCGCGCCGGGACGGGAAAGCTGGAATTACAGGTCCAGCAGCAGGCGCTGCGGATCTTCCAGCGCGTCCTTCATGGCGACCAGGCCCAGCACGGCTTCGCGGCCGTCGATGATGCGGTGGTCGTAGGACAGGGCCAGGTAGTTCATCGGGCGGATGACGATCTGGCCGTTTTCAACCACGGGGCGCTCCTTGGTGGCGTGCACGCCCAGGATGGCCGATTGCGGCGGGTTGATGATGGGGGTGGACAGCATCGAGCCGAACACGCCGCCGTTGGAGATCGAGAACGTGCCGCCGGTCATCTCTTCGATGCCCAGCTTGCCGTCGGCGGCGCGGCGGCCGAAGTCGGCGATGGCCTTCTCGATGTCGGCGATCGACAGCTGGTCGGCGTTGCGCAGGATCGGCACCACCAGGCCGCGCGGGCTGCCCACGGCGATGCCGATGTCGAAGTAGCCGTGATAGATGATGTCCTTGCCGTCGATCGAGGCGTTGATCAGCGGGAACTTCTTCAGGGCGGCCACGGCGGCCTTGACGAAGAACGACATGAAGCCCAGCTTGATGCCGTGTTCCTTCTCGAACTTGTCCTTGTACTTGTTGCGCAGGTCGATGACGGCCTGCATGTTCACTTCGTTGAACGTGGTCAGGATCGCGTTTTCCTGCTGCGACTGCAGCAGGCGCTCGGCGATGCGGGCGCGCAGGCGGCTCATCGGCACGCGCTGTTCCGGACGGCCGTCCAGCGACAGCGTCGGGGGGGCGACCGGAGCGGCGGCGGCCTTGGCCGGCGCTGCGTTGGCGGCCAGGGCGTCGCCCTTGGTCACGCGGCCATCACGGCCGGTGCCGGCGACGGCAGCGGCGTCCACGCCCTTCTCGGCCAGGATCTTGGCGGCGGCGGGCGAAGCCACGCCGGCGGCGGAGGTCGAGGCGGGCGCGGCGGCGGCCGGAGCGGCAGCGGCGGCCTGGGCAGCGGCCGGCGCGGCGGCGGCGGGCGCCGTGGCGGCGGCGGCGGCCTTGCCGGCGGTGTCGATGCGGGCCAGCAGTTCGCCCGAGGTCACGGTGCTGCCATCGCCCTTGACGATTTCAGCCAGCACGCCCGAGGCGGGGGCCGGCACTTCCAGCACGACCTTGTCGGTTTCGACTTCGATGAGGATTTCGTCCGCTTCGACGGCCGCGCCGGGCTGCTTCTTCCAGGTCAGCAGGGTCGCTTCGGAAACGGATTCGGAAAGTTGGGGGACGACGACGTCGGTGATAGCCATTTGATGTATTCCGTTGAGTTTGTGTTCTGTGCTCGCCGCGCGGCGGGCGCCGGTTCTGATTCCGGCGCGCCGCCGCGCGCTTTGGTGCTTACTTCGTCAGCATGACCTTGAACTTGGGCGCGAAGGCGGTCTCGATCAGGGCCTTCTGCTGTTCCTGGTGCTTGGCCAGGTAGCCGACGGCCGGCGAAGCCGACGCGGCACGACCGGCGTAGCCCAGCTTCTGGCCTTCGGTCATGTTCTCGTACACATGATGCTGGATGTAGAACCACGGGCCCTGGTTCTGCGGCTCGTCCTGCACCCAGATCACTTCCGTGGCCTTGGGGTACTTGCGCAGTTCGGCTTCGAAGGCCTTGTGAGCGAACGGATACAGCTGCTCGACACGGACGATGGCGACGTTGTCGGCGCCACGCTCGCGGCGGGCGTTGACCAGATCGTAGTAGACCTTGCCCGAGCAGGCCAGCACGCGCTTGACCTTGGCGGCGTCGATCGTGTCGTCCACTTCGCCGATCACGGGGCGGAAGCTGCCGCCGGCCAGATCGGTCAGCGGCGAGCCGGCGTCCTTGTTGCGCAGCAGCGACTTGGGCGTGAACAGCACCAGCGGCTTGCGGAACGGGCGGATCATCTGGCGACGCAGGACGTGGAAGATCTGCGAGGCCGAGGTCGGCTGAACCACTTGCATGTTGTTGTCGGCGCACAGCTGCAGGAAGCGCTCGATGCGGCCCGACGAGTGCTCGGGGCCCTGGCCTTCGTAGCCGTGCGGCAGCATCAGCGTCAGGCCCGACTGGCGGCCCCACTTGGCTTCGCCGGAGCTGATGAACTGGTCGATCACGACCTGGGCGCCGTTGACGAAGTCGCCGAACTGGCCTTCCCAGATGGTCAGCGTGTTGGGCTCGGCGCTGGAGTAGCCGTATTCAAAGCCCAGCACCGCCTCTTCGGACAGCACGGAGTCGATCACGGTGAAGGGCGCCTGGCCTTCCGAGACGTTCTGCAGCGGGATGTAGGTGCCGTCGTTCCAGCGTTCGCGGTTCTGGTCGTGCAGCACGGCGTGGCGGTGCGTGAACGTGCCGCGGCCCGAGTCCTGGCCGGTGATGCGGATGGCGTAGCCCGAGGACACCAGGGTGGCGAAGGCGAGGTGCTCGCCCATGCCCCAGTCCAGGTTCATCTCGCCCTTGGCCATGGTGCGGCGGTCGTTCAGCAGCTTGGCGACCAGCGCGTGCACGGTGAAGCCTTCCGGCACCGTGGTGATGCGCTCGCCGATGCGCTTCAGTTCAGCCAGCGGCACGGCGGTGTCGGCCTGGTCGGTCCACTTGGCGCCCAGGAACGGCGACCAGTCGATGGCGTACTTGCTCTTGTAGTCGGTCAGCACCGGCTCGATGGTGCGCTGGCCGTCTTCCATCAGCTGGCGGTAGTCCTTGACCAGCTGGTCGGCTTCGCCTTCGGCCAGCACGCCCTGCGTGGTCAGCTTGTCGGCGTACAGCTTGCGCGTGCCGGGGTGATGGCCGATGCGCTTGTACATCAGCGGCTGCGTCAGCGAGGGGGTGTCCTGCTCGTTGTGGCCCAGCTTGCGGAAGCAGACGATGTCGACCACGATGTCGTGGCGGAACTGCAGGCGGTAATCCAGCGCCAGCTTGGTGACGAACACCACGGCTTCGGGATCGTCGCCGTTGACGTGGAACACCGGGGCTTCGATCATCTTGACCACGTCGGTGCAATACAGCGTCGAACGCGAGTCGCGCGGGTCGGACGTGGTGAAGCCGATCTGGTTGTTGATGACGATGTGCAGCGTGCCGCCCGTGCCGTAGCCGCGGGTCTGGGCCAGGTTCAGGGTTTCCATGACCACGCCCTGGCCGGCGAAGGCCGCGTCGCCGTGCACCAGCACCGGCAGCACTTGCTTGCCCTCGGCGTCGCCGCGGCGTTCCTGGCGGGCGCGCGCGCTGCCTTCGACCACGGGGTTGACGATTTCCAGGTGGGACGGGTTGAACGCCAGCGACAGGTGCACCGGACCGCCACGGGTGGACAGGTCGCTCGAGAAGCCGTTGTGGTACTTCACGTCGCCGTCGGTCAGGCCTTCGGCGTGCTTGCCTTCGAACTCGGCGAACAGGTCGCCGGGCATCTTGCCCATGATGTTCACGAGCAGGTTCAGGCGGCCGCGGTGGGCCATGCCGACCACGATTTCCTGCACGCCGTTTTCACCGGCGTGGTTCACCACTTCGTCCATCGAGGCGATGAAGCTTTCGCCGCCTTCCAGCGAGAAGCGCTTCTGGCCGACGTACTTGGTGTGCAGGAAGCGCTCGAGGCCTTCGGACTCGGTCAGCTGCTGCAGGATGTGGCGCTTTTCCTCGACCGAATAGGCCGGCGCGCCCAGGGTGGTTTCCAGGCGCTCCTGGATCCAGCGCTTGGCGGCGGGGTCGGAGATGTGCGTGAATTCGGCACCGATGCTGCGGCAGTACGTGTCGCGCAGCGCCTTCAGGATGTCGCGCAGCGTCATGGTGCTGGCGGTCGTGAAGTAGGTGTTGGTGGCCGAGTAGGTCTGGTCCAGATCGGCTTCGGTCAGGCCGTAGAAGGCGGGATCGAGCTCGGGGATCGGCGGACGTTCCTGGCGCTTGAGCGGATCGAGGTCGGCCCAGCGCGAGCCCAGCGAACGGTAGGCGGCGATCAGCGACTGCACCGAGACTTGCTTGCTCGCGACGCTCAGGTCGGGTTCGGCGGCGCGTTGCACGAAGGCATTGGCCTTGGCGCGCTGGGCGAACGATTCGACGATGGGGGCGTGGGCCTGGTCGCGGGTGGATTCCTGGCCGTCGGTGGCGGGAGCGTGCTGCAGCTGGTCGAAGTATTCGCGCCAGTTGTCCGGCACCGAACCGGGGTTGTCGAGGTAGGCTTCGTAAAGCTCCTCAACGTAGGGGGCGTTCCCCCCAAACAGATAAGACGTGGATAGGGATTCTATTTCCGAAGACATAATCGCTTCACCTTTACGAGTGCTTCACTCGACACGATGCAGGAAAAAACCTTCCGCGACACGGGCTTCCCGGTTAGCGGATAGCAGGGGCAGAAGGCGCGTACAAGCCCTTAAAAGCCGTATGGATTAAGAGTATAACCCTTTGAGTTTATGGGCGTCTTGCTGCGATTGCGTGACGCAAAATGACTGTCTGCCGCTGTTTCCCGGCCTGCGGGAATGTCCTTGCAACCCCTTCTATCGAGCCGTCTACTCGCATTCAAAATGCCGTCCGCGAAAAATGTGGCGGCGCATCATGAGCAACCGGACAGCGGCGCAGTGTTGCGCTTTTGCCTCGTATCAGCGGCAGTCATAGCGGCAATTCGGTGGTCGACATGATCTCCTTCAATACGAAGAAGGTGCGAATCTGTCTTACCCCCGGCAGCTTGATGATCTCGCCCGCGTGCAGCTTGTTGAAGCGCTCCAGGTCGCGGATGCGCAGCATCAGGAAGTAGTCGAACTCCCCTGCCACCAGGTGGCATTCCAGGCAGCCGCTGATGCCGCGCGCGGCCTCCTCGAAGTCGGTGAAGGCCTCGGGCGTGGAGCGGTCCAGCACCACGCCCACGATCACCAGCGTCCCCATGTCCGCCGCGGCCGGCTCCAGCAATGCCACCGTCTTGCGGATCACGCCCTCGGCGCGCAGCTTTTCCCCCCGCCGCAGGCAGGCCGCCGGGCTGAGGTTCACCCGCGCGCTCAGGTCCAGGTTGGTGATCTGCGCGTCCTTTTGCAGCACCCGCAGGATCTGGCGGTCGATCCGGTCCAGGCTGGAGATGGCGGCCATCGTATCCGTCCCTGTAAATTTAATTTTGATGAATGATCATTTTTATAAATTCAAATGAATATCAAGTCCATAAACTTGAATGAAACATCAATAAATTAAGAAAATACGCAATTGACCACATAAGCCCATGATTCCTATGATTTTTTCAGCCGCCGCCGCTTCCGGCCCGGCTCGAAAACGCCAAAGGAGCCCTCATGGACTTGCAACGCTTCCCCCGCCACCGCCTGACCTTCGGCGACACGCCCATCGAAAGGCTGGACCGGCTGTCGGCCCACCTGGGCGGCAAGGTCGAGCTCTACGCCAAGCGCGAGGACTGCAACAGCGGCCTGGCCTTTGGCGGCAACAAGCTGCGCAAGCTGGAATACCTGATCCCGCAGGCGCTGGAACAGGGTTGCGACACGCTGGTCACCATCGGCGGCATCCAGTCCAACCACACGCGCATGGTCGCGGCGGTGGCGGCCAAGCTGGGCCTGAAGTGCGTGCTGGTGCAGGAAAACTGGGTGGACTACTCGGACGCCGTCTACGACCGGGTCGGCAACATCATGATGAGCCGGCTCATGGGCGCCGACGTGCGGCTGGTGGACCAGGGCTTCGACATCGGCTTCCGGCGCAGCTGGGAAGAGGCGCTGGAGGACGTGCGCCGCCGTGGCGGCAAGCCCTACGCCATTCCGGCCGGCGCCTCGGATCATGAACTGGGCGGACTGGGCTATGTGGGCTTCGCCGAGGAAGTGCGGCGCCAGGAAGCCGAGCTGGGCTTCAAATTCGACTACATCGTGGTCTGCGCCGTCACCGGCAGCACGCAGGCCGGCATGGTGGCGGGCTTCGCCGACGATGGCCGCGCCGACCGCGTGATCGGCATCGACGCCTCGGCCACGCCGGACCAGACGCGGGCGCAGATCCTGCGCATCGCGCGCCGCACCGCCGACATGGTCGGGCTGGGCCGCGCCATCGAGGACGCCGACGTGACGCTGGACACGCGCTACGCCTATCCGGCCTATGGCCTGCCCTCGGCCGAGACCAACGAGGCCATCCGCCTGTGCGCGCGGCTGGAGGGCATGATGACGGACCCGGTCTACGAGGGCAAATCCATGCAGGGCATGATGGACAAGGTCCGGCGCGGCGAGTTTCCCGCCGGCTCGCGGGTGCTGTACGCGCATCTCGGGGGGGTGCCGGCGATCAACGCCTACAGCTTTCTCTACCGCAACGGCTGAGCCGGGCGGCTACGGCGCGCTGGGCTGGCCTTGCGGCGACCTGCGCTGAGACGGCTCGGCGGTGTAACCCATGCATTCATGTATATGACCGCGACGGGATTCGGGCTATGGTGTCTGGCCCTTTCCCGCCCCTGCCCTCTCACGGATGCGCGCCATGCCCCATACGCTAGCCCGACTCAACGCCTCGACCGCCGACGACGCCGCCAGCATGCTGGCCGCGCTGTACCCGGGCGCGCCTGGAATCGCGGCCCGGGCGCTGGAGGAACGCCCCTACGCCACGCTGGCCCAGCTCAAGCAGGCCTTGCGCCGCGCCGTCGACGACGCGGGCGGCGAGGCCCTGGCGGCGCTGATCCGCGCCGGCGCCAGCCCGCTCCCCGAGGGCGGCACGCCCGCGGAGCGGGACGCGCTGGCCGGACTGGCCGCCGCCTATCGCGAGCGCCATGGCCACGATCCGGTGCTGGCTTCGCGCGATGCGCGCGGCCGTGAACTGGATGCGGGCCAGGCCGTCGCCAGCCTCGCGCGCCGCCTGGACAATCCGTCCGACATCGAAAGGCAGGAGACGCTGATCGCGCTCCATCGCAACGCCGAACTGCGGCTGCGCGAGGGCTTCGACGACAGGCCGGAACTGGGCGAGGACATCTGGGACTGGCATGAGCAGCTGAGCGCCCACAGCGATCCCGGCTACGCCGAGCGCGGCCAGCTCACCGTCACCTACCTGACCGATGCCCACCGGGCCTGCGCCCGCCAGATCGAAACCTGGATGCGCGACTGCGGCTTCGACGAGGTCGGCATCGATGCGGTCGGCAACGTCGTCGGCCGCTATCGCGCCGCCACGGCGGACGCCCCCATCCTGTTGACCGGCAGCCACTACGACACCGTGCGCAACGCCGGCAAGTACGACGGCCGCCTGGGCATCTTCGTGCCCATGGCCAGCGTGCGCGAGCTGAGTCGCCAGGGCCGGCGGCTGCCATTCCAGATCGAGGTGGTCGCCTTCGCGGAAGAAGAAGGCCAGCGCTATCCCGCCACCTTCCTGGGATCCGGCGCGCTGACCGGCGACTTCCAGCCCGCCTGGCTGGACCAGGTGGACGCCGACGGCATCAGCATGCGCGAGGCGCTGCGCCGCGCCGGCCTGCGGGCCGAGGACATTCCCCGGCTGCGCCGCGATCCGGCGCGCTACCTGGGTTTCATCGAGGTGCATATCGAGCAGGGCCCGGTGCTGTACGAGCTGGGCCTGCCGCTGGCCGCCGTGACCTCGATCAATGGCTGCGTGCGCTACCGCGTGCGCATCCAGGGCATGGCCAGCCACGCCGGCACCACGCCCATGGGCAGCCGCCGCGACGCGGCCACGGCTGCGGCGGAACTGCTGCTGTACGTGGAACGACGCGCCGCGGCCGACGCGGGCTCGGTCGGCACGGTGGGCATGCTGGAGGTGCCGAACGGCTCGATCAACGTGGTGCCGGGGGAATGCCGGTTCAGCCTGGACCTGCGCGCGCCCAGCGATGCGCAGCGTGACGCGCTGGCCCGCGACGTGCTGGCCGAGCTGGACGCCATCTGCGCGCGCCGCGGCCTGCGCCAGACAACGGAGCAGACCATGCGCGCCTCGGCCGCGCCCAGCCATCCGCGATGGCAGCAGCGCTGGGAGCGCGCCATCACCGCGCAGGGCCTGCCGCCGCATTGCATGGCCAGCGGCGCCGGCCATGACGCCATGAAGCTGCACGAGATCATGCCGCAGGCCATGCTGTTCGTGCGCGGCCAGAATCACGGCATCAGCCACAATCCGCTGGAAACCACCACCAGCGACGACATCCAGCTGGCCGTGCAGGCATACGGCAGCCTGCTGGACGAGCTGGCCCGCGACTCTGAAAAATGAAAAACGGCCCGCGATCGCGGGCCGGCATCAGGATGGCCGCCCGCCGCCCGTCTACCGGCGGCGGGCCGATCCCGGGATCGCTCAGGCCAGGCGCATCACCCGGCGCCAGAACAGCACGGCCACGAACGCGAACACGACCAGCCCCAGGTACGAGGCGGCTGTGCCGAAGTCCGCGCCGACCAGGGCCAGCGGCGCTTCGCTGCCCGAGGCGCCGATGATGGCGGCCATCAGCACGCCCACCAGGCTCTCGCCCACGATCAGGCCGGAGGCGATCAGCACGCCGCGCCGGTTGGCCGCGTCGGCGAAATCGTCGTAGCGCTGGCCGGCGGCCGCGGCGCGGCGGCGCAGCGCGCGCTCCAGCGCCCAGGCCAGCAAGGCGCCCGCCACCAGCGGCGCGGCGACGGTGGGCGGCAGGTAGATGCCGATGCCCACGGCCAGCACCGGCATGCGCGCCACGCGGCAGGTGCGCTGCATGATGGCGTCGACCGCGATCAGGCCCACGCCCACCGCCATGCCGATCAGGATCATGGTCCAGTTCAGCTGGTGCGAGAAGATGCCGCGCGCGATCGCCAGCATCAGCGTCGCCTGCGGCGCGGACAGGGCCTGGCCCGGATCCATGCCTTCGCGCGGCATGGCGTCGGCGAAGCCGTAGGCGTTGTACAGCAGTTCCAGCACCGGCGAGATCACGGCGGCCCCGACCACGCAGCCGATCAGCAGCGCCACCTGCTGGCGCCAGGGCGTCGCGCCCACCAGCCAGCCGGTCTTCAGATCCTGCAGGTTGTCGTTGGCGATCGAGGCCACGGCCACCACCGCCGAGGTGCTGAAGATCGCCAGCGCAATCGTCATCTGCACGCCGTTCTTCGCTTCCAGCAACTCGCCGCCCAGGGCCAGCATCAGCAGCGAGACCAGCACGATGGCGACGATGCCCACGCCCGAGATCGGGCTGGACGATGAACCCACCAGGCCGGCCATGTAGCCGCAGGCCGCCGCCACCAGGAAGCCGAAGACGAAGGCGAACAGCACGGCGTAGGCGACCAGCTTCCAGACGGCAGCCGCCGACAGCGGCGCGTCGGCCAGGAAGACCTGGAACGTGATGACCAGGATGGCCACCAGCACCAGCGTGACGATGGAGATCCAGCCCGCCGACAGGTCGCGCTCGGTGCGCGGCGCCTGGCCGGCGCGGGCCTTGCCCGCCTTGCTCAGGGCCGAGAACGAGGCCTTGACGCCGCGCGCCATCGGCACGAACAGCGTGGCCAGGGTCCAGATCGCGCCCACGCCGATCACGCCGGCGCCGATGAAGCGCACCTGCGAGGACCAGATGCCGGTGGCGTACTGCGCCAGCGTCTTGCCGGCCGGCAGATCGCCCATCGAGGTCAGCACCGGCACGGCGATGCCCCAGGCGATCACCAGCCCGGTCAGCATGGCCAGGCCGGCCACGATGCCGATCAGGTAGCCGGCGCCCAGCAGCGCCAGCGAAAAGCCCATGGGCAGGCGGAACACCGCCCCGCCCAGCGCGAACCAGCCGCTCACGCTCTCGCCCAGCACCCGCAGGCCGCTGGCGGCGAAGCTCACCGCCGCGGCGACCACGCCGCCGGCCGCGATATCGGCCATGCCGGTGGCGGCGGGCTTGGCCGCCTTGCCCGGCGCGGCGTCGGCCTGCGCTTCCTGGGCGCGCTCGGCGCTGCCCACCCGCAGGATCTCGGCCGCGGCCACGCCCTCGGGATAGGGCAGCTCGCTCTGCACCACCATCACGTGGCGCAGCGGGATCGAGAACATCACGCCCAGCATGCCGCCGGCGGCGCAGATGCCCAGGGTCTGCCAGAACGGAAAGCCCTGCCAGTAGCCCATCATGACCAGGGCGGGCAGGATGAAGATGATGGACGACAGCGTGCCCGCCGCCGAGGCCTGCGTCTGCACCATGTTGTTTTCAAGGATGTTGGCATCCTTGAACAGGCGCAGCACGGACATGGAAATCACGGCCGCCGGGATGGCGGACGAGAAGGTCAGGCCGACCTTCAGCCCGAGGAACACGTTCGAAGCCGTGAAGATGACGGTGATCAGTGCGCCCAGCAGGACGCCGCGGAACGTCAGTTCCGGCAGCGTCACGTTTGCCGGGACGCTGATGGGTTGAGCCATTGAAGTCTCCTTTTCACTGGCCGGGCGGCCACGTTTCGGACTTCTGGTCCGCGCCGTGGCGCCCGGCCTTAGGGGCATGTCGCCCTGTAGGTTTGCCGGTTGGTTTTTTTGCCAAACCGCGAATTCTAGCCTGCCCGCGTCCGCCCAGTGGTCGCGCGACATCAAACGCCTTGCGCGGCAGAAACTGCCGCCAGCGAAAAAGATCGCGGAAGATTATGCTGAATCCCTACGATACCGCACGGGAATTTGGACACTCATACCGGAGGCCAGGGTCTAGCATGAGCGCTATAACAGGAGACGATTTCACCATGTGCGACGCCAGCCATCCGAACGCCGGGCAAGACCTCCGGCAAGCCGCCACCGAGGACGCCGATCCCGCCGAAACCGCCGAATGGCGCGAGGCCCTGCAGGCGCTGGCGCAGAGCGCCGGCCCCGGCCGCGCCGGCTACGTGCTGGAGAACCTGCTGGCCCACGCCGCGTCGCTGGGGCTGCGCGCCAATGGCCAGACCCGCAGCGCCTATCTGAACACCATCCCGGCCGACCAGGAGCCGCCCTTCCCCGGCAACCTGGCGGTGGAAGAGCGCATCGCCCGCATCAATCGCTGGAACGCGCTGGCCATGGTGGTGCGGGCCAACCAGGCGCACGGCGAGCTGGGCGGCCACATCGCCAGCTACGCCTCGGCCGCCGACCTGTTCGAGGTCGGCTTCAACCATTTCTTCCGCGCGCAGGGCCCGGACGGTCCCGGCGACCTGGTCTACATGCAGCCGCACTCCGCGCCGGGCGTCTATGCGCGCGCCTACCTGGAAGGCTTCCTGAACGACGAGGACCTGGCGCATTTCCGCCAGGAGATCACGGCGCGGGCGCGCGGCCTGCGCGGACTGTCGTCCTATCCGCACCCGTGGCTGATGCCGGACTTCTGGCAGTTCCCCACCGGCTCGATGGGAATCGGCCCGATCAACGCCATCTACCAGGCCCGCTTCATGCGCTACCTGGAACATCGCTCGCTGGCGCCGGCCAGCGAACGCAAGGTCTGGGGCATCTTCGGCGACGGCGAGATGGACGAGCCCGAATCCATCGCCGCGCTGACGCTGGCCGCGCGCGAGAAGCTCGACAACCTGGTGTTCGTGGTCAACTGCAACCTGCAACGGCTGGACGGCCCGGTGCGCGGCAACGGCCGCATCATCGACGAGCTGGAAACGCTGTACGCGGGCGCCGGCTGGAACGTCATCAAGCTGGTCTGGGGCAGCGACTGGGACGCGCTGCTGCGGCGCGACACCACTGGCGCGCTGGCGCGCGCCTTCGCCAACACGGTGGACGGCCAGTTCCAGACCTTCGCCGCCAATGACGGCGCCTTCAACCGCGCGCATTTCTTCAACCAGAACCCCGAGCTGGCGGCGCTGGTGGCCGACTGGACCGACGACGCCATCGACCGCCTGCACCGTGGCGGCCACGACATGGTGAAGATCCACGCCGCCTACCATCGCGCAGCGCGCCACCGCGGCCAGCCCACCGTCATCCTGGCCCAGACCAAGAAGGGCTTCGGCATGGGCACGGCCGGCCAGGGCAAGATGACCACGCACCAGCAGAAGAAGCTGGACGACGAGGCCCTGCTGGCCTTCCGCGACCGCTTCGCGCTGCCGATCTCGGACGCCGACTGCCTGGCGCTGAAGTTCTACCGCCCGGCGCCCGACAGCGCCGAGATCCGCCACCTGCAGGCGCGCCGCGCCGCGCTGGGCGGCCACACCCCCCGCCGCAACACGCAATCGCCGCGCCTGCCCGCGCCCGAGGTCGCGCAATGGGGCCGCTTCGCGCTGGAGGCCGATGGCAAGGAAATGTCGTCGACCATGGCCATCGTGCGCATGCTGACCGCCCTGCTCAAGGACGCGACCGTGGGCCCGCGCATCGTGCCCATCGTGGCCGACGAGGCGCGCACCTTCGGCATGGCCAACCTGTTCCGCCAGATCGGCATCTATTCGGCGCAGGGCCAGCTGTACGAGCCGGAGGACATCGGCTCGGTGCTCTATTACCGCGAGGCGCGCGACGGCCAGATCCTGGAGGAAGGCATCACCGAGGCCGGCGCGATCTCGTCCTGGACCGCCGCCGGCACCAGCTATTCGGTGAACGGCCTGCCCATGCTGCCGTTCTATATCTATTACTCGATGTTTGGCTTCCAGCGCATCGGCGACCTGATCTGGGCCGCCGCCGACCAGCGCACGCGCGGCTTCCTGGTGGGCGCCACTTCCGGCCGCACCACGCTGGGCGGCGAGGGCCTGCAGCACCAGGACGGCTCCAGCCACCTGACGGCGGCCACCGTGCCCAACTGCCGCGCCTACGATCCGGCCTATGCCTACGAGGTCGCCGTGATCGTGGAATACGGCATGCGCCGCATGCTGGACGAGCAGCACGACGAATTCTTCTACCTGACCGTCACCAACGAGAACCTGGCCCAGCCCGACATGCCGGCGGACCCGACGGCGCGTGCGGGCATCCTGCGCGGCCTGTACCGGCTGCGCCCGGCGCGCGGCCAGGCCCAGGTGCGCCTGCTGGGCTCGGGCCCGATGCTGCGCGAGGCCGAACTGGCGGCCGACCGCCTGCGCGACGAATACGGCGTGGACGCCGAGGTCTGGAGCGTGACCAGCTATTCCGAACTGGCGCGCGACGGCCGCGAGGCCGAGCGCGCGCGCCTGCTGGGCCTGCCGGCGGCCACGGACGCCGACTGGGTCCAGGCCTGCCTGGGCGGCAGCCAGGCGCCCGTCATTGCGGCCAGCGACTACGTGCGCGCCGTGCCCGAACAGATCCGCGCCTGGGTGCCCGCGCCCTACCGCACGCTGGGCACCGACGGCTTCGGCCGCAGCGACACGCGGGCGCAACTGCGCGACTTCTTCGAGGTCAGCCGCGACTGGATCGTGCTGCAGGCGCTGGACAGCCTGGGACGCGCGGCCGACGTCCAGGCGCTGCGCGAGCGGCTGGGCGCGGCAACGCGCCAGACGCCGCCCTGGGCGCAATGAAACACGGAGAGGCGGCCGCGCCATTCCGGCACGGCCGCCTCTCCGCTACCCATTCCCCACCGACCCGCTCCCGAATCGAGGCCCGCAGTCGGACTTGTCCCAGGCCTGCATTCCCCCTATCCGCGTCCCCCATTCCTTTCGCGGCTCGCCCGTACCCCGAACCGCGCGGATTCCCCACCACGATCACGCGCCGGCTTGATCAAAGTCCACCCTGAATCCGCCACTCGTTGCGGCGCAGCAAGCGCTCGCGCCCGCTTTCTGGTGAAATACGGACGTTCCCAGGCATTTCCCCAAAGAATACGCGGGCCCCAGGCCCGCATTTTTGTTTCCCGTTTCCGTTTCACCGTTGATGGCCCTCGCAGGCCCTATCCCCATGGACGACACTCTCGCTAAATTGGCGTTGGACTACCACGCCTACCCGACCCCGGGCAAAATCTCCGTCACCCCGACCAAGACGCTGGCCAACCAGGACGACCTGTCGCTGGCCTACTCGCCGGGCGTGGCCGCCGCGTGCATGGCCATCTTCGACCAGGGCGACGACGCCGCATCCAAGTACACCTCGCGCGGCAACCTGGTGGGCGTGATCACCAACGGCACGGCCGTGCTGGGCCTGGGCAACATCGGCCCGCTGGCCGCCAAGCCTGTCATGGAAGGCAAGGGCTGCCTGTTCAAGAAGTTCGCCGGCATCGATGTGTTCGACATCGAACTGGCCGAGAACGACCCCGACAAGCTGGTCGACATCATCGCGGCGCTGGAGCCCACGCTGGGCGGCGTCAACCTCGAGGACATCAAGGCGCCCGAGTGCTTCTACATCGAGAAGAAGCTGCGCGAGCGCATGAAGATCCCGGTCTTCCACGACGACCAGCACGGCACCGCCATCATCTCGTCGGCCGCCATCCTGAACGGCCTGAAGGTCGTGAACAAGGACATCGGCTCGGTCAAGCTGGCCTGCTCGGGCGCCGGCGCCGCCGCCATCGCCTGCCTGGACCTGCTGGTGCACCTGGGCGTCAAGCGCGAGAACATCTACGTGGTGGACTCGCGCGGCGTGATCTGGGACGGCCGCGATGAAAACATGGAAGCCAACAAGAGGCGCTATGCGCAGAAGACCGACGCGCGCACGCTTGCCGACGTGGTCGACGGCGCCGACGTGTTCCTGGGCTGCTCGACCGCCGGCGTGCTGACCGCCGACATGGTCAAGACCATGGCCGACCGTCCGCTGATCCTGGCCCTGGCCAACCCCGAGCCGGAAATCCGCCCGGAAGTCGCCAAGGCCGCGCGCCCCGACTGCATCATCGCCACCGGCCGTTCGGACTACCCGAACCAGGTCAACAACGTGCTGTGCTTCCCCTTCATCTTCCGCGGCGCCATGGACGCCGGCGCCTCGCGCATCACGGAAGAAATGAAGCTGGCTTGCGTGAAGGCCATCGCCGACCTGGCCCAGGCCGAGCAGAACGACGAAGTGGCCCGCGCCTACGCCGGCCAGGAACTGTCGTTCGGCCCCGACTACATCATCCCCAAGCCCTTCGATCCGCGCCTGATCGTGCAGATCGCCCCGGCCGTGGCCCAGGCCGCCGCCGAGTCCGGCGTGGCCGCCCGTCCCATCGAGGACATCGAGGCCTACCGCCAGAAGCTGATGGGCTTCGTGTACCACTCGGGCCAGCTGATGCGCCCGCTGTTCGCCCAGGCCAAGAAGGCGCCCAAGCGCGTCATCTACGCCGACGGCGAAGACGAGCGCGTGCTGCGCGCCGTGCAGACCGTCATCGACGAGAAGCTGGCCCAGCCCATCCTGATCGGCCGCCCCTCCGTCATCGAGATGCGCATCAAGAAGTTCGGCCTGCGCATGACGCCGGGCGTGAACCTGGAGATCGTGGATCCCGAGGACGACGGCCGCTTCAACGAGACCTGGAACGCCTACTACCAGCTCAAGGGCCGCGAGGGTGTGACGCCGGCCATCGCCAAGGCGATGATCCGCAAGCACAACACGCTGATCGGCGCGATGCTGCTGCGCCGTGGCGATGCCGACGCGCTGCTGTGCGGCGTGGCCAGCAAGTACGACAACCAGCTCAAGTACATCGACGAGATCATCGGCAAGAAGGAAGGCCAGACCTACGCCGCGCTGAACGTGCTGATGCTGCCCGACCAGACGCTGTTCGTCACCGACACGCACGTCAACGAGAACCCCTCGGCCGAGGAACTCGCCAGCATCACCATCCAGGCCGCCGACGAGATGCTGCGCTTTGGCGTGGTGCCGAAGATCGCGCTGCTGTCGCACTCGAACTTCGGCAGCCGCCAGACCGAGTCGTCGCGCAAGATGGCCGCCGCCCGCCAGCGCGTGCAGGAACGCGCCCCCGATCTGGAAGTGGACGGTGAAATGCACGCCGACGCCGCGCTGTCGGAGAAGATCCGCGTGCTGGCCTATCCGGACAGCACCCTGAAGGGTCGCGCCAACCTGCTGGTCATGCCCAACCTGGACACCGGCAACATCACCTACAACATGCTGAAGATGACCGGCAGCAATGGCGTGGCGATGGGTCCGATCCTGCTGGGCGCGGCCCGCCCCGTGCACATCCTGACCACCAGCGCCACCGTGCGCCGCATCGTCAACATGACGGCGCTGGCCGTGGTGGACGCGCAGCAGGAAGCCGCCGAGGCCGCCCGCCGCCGCTAAGCCGGCGCGCGGTGCCGCAGGCAGGGCGCCCCCATGGGGGCGCCCTTTTTTTCGCGTGCACGGCGCGATCTGACAGGGAACGCCGGCGCGCTACCCGGCCCGCGTCGCGCGGAGGATGCCCGCGCGCGGCCACCGTCATGCCGGCGCGCTGGTGCCGTCCCGCGCGTCGGTGTTAAAAACTGGGCATCCCCACTCCCCGTTCTGGACACCGTCATGCTGCAAGACGCCCTGCTCGCCTGGATCCACTATCTCGCCATCTTCGTGCTGGTGGTCGTCATGACCGCCGAGGCCGTCTTGCTGCGCCCCGGCCTGGCGCCGGACACGGTGCGCCGGCTCGCGCTCTATGACCGCGTCTACCTGTTCTCGGCGCTGGCCGTGCTGGCCACGGGCCTGCTGCGCCTGACGCTGGGCGCCAAGGGCGCCGCCTTCTATATGTCCAATCCCTGGTTCCACGCCAAGATCACGCTCTTCGTCGTGATCGGGCTCTGTTCGATCCCGCCCACTCTCAGCTTCCTGCGCTGGCAGAAGCAGGCGCGCCAGCAGCCGGGCTTCGTGCCGTCCGAGCCCGAGATCCGCCGCGCCCGGCGCTGGGTCATGATCGAATCGCACCTGTTCATCCTGCTGCCGCTGTGCGCGGTGCTGATGGCGCGCGGCATCGGCATGTAGCGCCGCGCCGGGATCAACCCAGGCGCCGCGCCAGATGCCCCGCCAGCGCCCGCACCCGCGCGGGCAGCAGGCGGGTTTCGGTCAGCGCATACACCGGAAACGGCGCCACGCGCCATTGCGGCAGGATCCTGCGCAGCAGGCCCGCGCGCACATAGCGTTCCTGGTCCCCGCCCAGCGCGGCCACGCCGGCGCCCAGCGCCGCCAGCCGCCGCGCCATGCCGGCCTCGTTGACAGAGAAACGGCTCGCGGGCTGCACCTGGACGCGCTCGTCGCCACAAACCAGCGGCCAGCGCGTCGCCGCGCCATCGGCGCGCAGCCTGAAGCCGATGCAATCTTCCTCGCGCAGGGCCGACGGATGCGCCGGCTCGCCCCAGGCCGCCAGATAGGCCTCGGCGGCATACAGCCCGCCCGACACGAAACCCAGATGATGCGCCACGCGCGCCGACACGGGCGGCTCGCCCACGCACAGGGTCAGGTCCGCCGCGTCGAACACGCGGCCCGCGTGCTCCGGATTGGCCAGGTTCAGCTGCAGCCGCACGCCGGGATGGCGGCGCGTGAAATCCACGAAGGCCCCGGCCAGCGCCTCGGTGGCGAAGCCCGCCGGCAGATTGACTCGCAGCAGCCCCTCGAACGGCGCATTGTCGTCCTGCAGTTCCTCGTGAACCAGCCTGGCCTCGGCCAGGATGCGCCGGCAGCGCCGCAGGTACAGCTGGCCGGCCTCGGTCAACGCCAGCTTGCGCGTGCTGCGGCTGAGCAGGCTCAGGCCGACCGAACGCTCCAGCCCGGCCAGCCGGCGCGACAGCGTGGACCGAGGCATGCCCAGCGCGGCGGCCGCCAGGCTGAAGCTGCCGCGCGCGGCGACCTCGGCGAACAGTTCCATGTCCTGCAAGCGCTTCATGGGACCCGCTCAGAACGCGTAGACCATGCCCACGCTGCCGAACACATTGCTGTCGCGCTCGACCAGCGGGCTGTCGCGGGCATCGCCAAGCACGGTCGATACGCCAAGCACGCTGACCATGTTCCAGCGCTCGGACAAGCGGTGCGACCAGGCTGCGTACAAGGATGCCGACTGAAAGCCGGAAGACGCGGAATATGGCGAGAGGCCAGCGCGGCTGCGGGCAGCCTGGCCCGGCGTGACGCCATACCAGGTTTGCATGGCGTCACCGTTGGCCCATTCGGCGTTTACTCCCACGCGCAGCGCATTCTTTTCATTGCGCCAGGCGAGGTAGCTGGCGCGCAGCTCCATGACGCCGCCATAGCCCTCGTGGGCGGCCTGGCGGTAGGCCACGCCCAATGCGTACGGCCCCGGCCGCCACTCCACGAAGGCGCCGTAGGTGGCGTGGTAGTCAATGTCACCCAGCCCCTTCAGGCGATCGGCATCACCGGAATCGCGGTTCAGGCCCAGGCCGACGAATACGCCAGCCTCCCAGTTCGGCCCCAGCTGCGTCTTCAGGCCCATGGCCGGCAGGCCGGCGCGCGGCGTCACGAAGAAGCTGCCCGACTGGTAGTTGACCATGGGCACGGGTAGTGTGCGGTACTCGCTGGAACCCTTGTAGACCGGCGCCACAATCAGGCCCAGCCCCGCGTAGTTGCTGCCCGCCCCGTTGGCCTGAACGCCCGCCGTGGCCAGCAGCAGCGCCGCGGCCAGCAGGGAACGGCTTGTTAATATGCCCATACTTGCTTTCATCAAGGTTCATGCTCCAGGCTGTTGATCCCGGCCAGAATCGCCGATCTCGACCCGCATTCTGGCGAGGACCTTTTAAGAATTTTTTAAGCCCCGGGACGGCGCACCGCGCCCTGCCCCGGCGCCCCCGGAGGCCTCTTGCGGATCTTGCTCGTTGAAGACGACGCCATGCTCGGCGACGCGGTCCGCGCCGGCCTGGCGCAGGATGGCGCGCGGGTGGACTGGGTCCGCGGCCTGTCCGACGCCCGTCTCGCCCTGGTCGAACACGACTACAAGGCGGTGCTGCTGGACCTGGGGCTGCCCGAGGGCAGCGGCCTGAAGGTGCTGGCCTCGATGCGGGCGCGCTACGACGCCACGCCCGTGCTCATCATCACCGCGCGCGACCGCCTGAGCGAACGCATCGCCGGCCTGGACGCCGGCGCCGATGACTACATCGTCAAGCCTTTCCAGCTCGACGAGCTGCAGGCCCGGCTGCGCGCCGTCCTGCGCCGCAGCAGCAACACCGTGGTGTCGGCCATGCGCCGGGGCGACGTGGCGATCGAGCCGGCCCGGCAGATCGTCACGCGCGCCGGCAAGGAAGTCAGCCTCAGCGCCCA
>NZ_JAGTJY010000110.1:0-20579 GCF_018195695.1 Achromobacter sp. Marseille-Q0513
TTCCCGTCGTCACCTCTCCCGAGGACCTGCCCGTCAGCGCCCGGCGGCAGGAGATCGCGCGCGCCATCGCGGCCCCTCAGGTCGTGATCGTCAGCGGCGAGACCGGCTCGGGCAAGACCCCGCCGTTGCCCAAGATCTGCCTGGAACTGGGGCGCGGCCGCCGCAAGATGATCGGCCATACCCAGCCGCGCCGCCTGGCCGCGACCTCGGTGGCCAAGCGCATCGCCGAGGAACTGAACACGCCGATGGGCGAGCTGGTCGGCTACCAGGTGCGCTTCAACGACCGCACAGGCCCCAACGCGGCCATCAAGCTGATGACCGACGGCATTCTGCTGGCCGAGTCGCAGCGCGACCCGCTGCTGCGCCGCTACGACACCATCATCATCGACGAGGCGCACGAGCGCAGCCTCAACATCGATTTCCTGCTGGGCTACCTGAAGCAGCTGCTGCCGAGGCGTCCGGACCTGAAGGTCATCATCACCTCGGCCACCATCGACGCCGAGCGCTTCGCGCGCCATTTCGGCGCGGCCGAGGACAAGCCGGCGCCGGTGATCGAGGTGTCGGGCCGGCTGTACCCGGTCGAGCTGCGCTACCGCCCGGTGCGCCAGGAGCTGGCCGAGGACGAGGACGCGCCGGCGCCCGCGCGGCCCGGCCGCGAGCGCGACCGCGAACGCATGTCCGGCGACGAGGAGCGCGACCTGATCGACGCCATCGTCGACGCGGTTGATGAATGCGCGCGCCACGGCCCGGGCGACGTGCTGGTGTTCTTGCCCGGCGAGCGCGAGATCCGCGAATCGGCCGAGGCGCTGCGCAAGCACCATCCAGTCGGCACCGAGGTGCTGCCGCTGTACGCGCGGCTGTCGCAGGCCGAGCAGGAGCAGATCTTCCACCCGCGCGGCAATTCGCGCCGCGTGGTGCTGGCCACCAACGTGGCCGAGACCTCGCTGACCGTGCCCGGCATCCGCTACGTGGTCGACAGCGGCCTGGCGCGGGTCAAGCGCTATTCCTGGCGCAACAAGGTCGAGCAGCTGCGCATCGAGCCGGTCAGCCGGGCCTCGGCCAACCAGCGCGCCGGCCGTTGCGGCCGGGTCGGGCCGGGCGTCTGCATCCGCCTGTACGACGAGCTGGATTTCAACGCACGCGCGCCCTTCACCGATCCCGAAGTGCTGCGCTCGTCGCTAGCCTCGGTGATCCTGCGGATGAAGGCGCTGAAGCTGGACGATATCGAACAGTTTCCCTTCGTCGAGGCGCCGCCGGGACGCGCGGTGGCCGACGGCTATCACCTGCTGCAGGAACTGGGCGCGATCGAGCAGTCGGCCGCCGATGATGGCGCCGAGGCCGCCTCGGGCGCGTCCTTCACGCTGACCCGCAGCGGCCAGGAGCTGGCCAAGCTGCCGGTGGACCCGCGCATCGGCCGCATGATCCTGGCCGCGCGCGACCAGCAGTGCCTGGCCGAGATGCTGATCATCGCCTCGGCCCTGTCGGTGCAGGACCCGCGCGACCGCCCCATGCAGGAGCGCGAGGCGGCCGAGGCCGCCCACGCCAAGTTCGCCGACGACAAGTCGGAGTTCATTTCCTTCCTGAAACTGTGGCGCTGGTACGGCGAACAGGTGCAGCACAAGGGCTCGCAGCGCAAGCTGGTGGCGCTGCTGCGGCAGAACTTCCTGTCGCCGATCCGGCTGCGCGAGTGGCACGACGTGCATACCCAGCTGTCGGCGCTGGTGGGCGAGCAGGGCTGGCGCGTCAACCAGGCCGAAGCCACCTTCGAGCAGCTGCACCTGGCGCTGCTGTCGGGCCTGCTGGGCAATATCGGCTTCAAGAGCGACGAGGGCGGCCACTACCAGGGCGCGCGCGAGATCCGCTTCCACATCCATCCCGGCTCGCGCCTGGTGAAGAAGGCGGGGCGCTGGGTGGTCGCGGCCGAACTGGTGGAAACCACCCGGCTGTACGCGCGCTGCGTGGCGCGCATCGAGCCGACCTGGCTGGAACGGGTGGCCGAACACCTGCTGCGCAAGAACTGGTCGGACCCGCGCTGGGAAAAGAAGGCCGGGCAGGTGGTCGCCAACGAGCGCGCCACGCTGTACGGCCTGACCATCTATACCGGCCGGCGCATTCACTACGGCCGGGTCAACCCCAGCCATGCGCGCGAGTTGTTCATCCGCCAGGCGCTGGTGCCGGGCGAGATCGACACGCGGCTGGCCTTCGTGGCGCACAACCGCAAGCTGATCGCGGGCATCGAGAAGCTGGAGCACCAGACCCGCCGGCCGGACATCCTGGTCGACGACGAGCTGATCTACGCCTTCTACGACCGCCAGTTGCCGGCCGACATCTCGCAGACCGCGACGCTGGAAAAGTGGGTGTCGGGGCTGGACAAGGCCGCCGCCGCCAAGCTCATGCTGACGCGCGACGAGCTGATGCGCCACGAGGCCGCCGGCGTCACCACCGAGGTCTTCCCCAAGAAGGTCGAGTGGCAGGGCGTGAGCATGGCGCTGGATTACCACTTCGAGCCCGGCTCGCCGCGCGACGGCGTGACGCTGTCGGTGCCGCTGTTCGCGCTGAACCAGCTCGATCCGGCGCGCTGCGAATGGCTGGTGCCCGGCATGCTGAAGGAAAAGGTGCATCTGCTGCTCAAATCGCTGCCGCAGAAGCTGCGCCGCCATTGCGTGCCGCTGCCCGACTACGCCGCCGGCTTCTACGAGCGCTGGTTCGAGCGCCTGGCCGAGCCGCCGAGCGGGCTGGTCGACGCCGTGATCGCGGACATGTGGGACCAGGTGCAGGTGCGTCCGGCCCAGGCCGACTTCAAGCTGGAGACGCTGCCGGCGCACCTGTTCATGAACTTCCGCGTGGTCGACGAGCATGGCCGCATGCTGGCCGCAGGCCGCAACCTGGCGCAGCTGCGCGCCGAGTTCGGCAAGCAGGCCCAGGCCACGTTCCAGCAGCTGGCCGCGCGCGACACCGAGGTGGCGCAGGCGCTGGCGCACGAGAATCTGACCGGGTGGACCTTCGGTCCGTTGCCCGAGATCATGGAGATCAAGCGCGGCGGGCAGTCGGTGATCGGCTATCCGGCGCTGGTGGACAAGGGCGCGTATTGCGACCTGGACGTGTTCGACGATCCGGACGAGGCGCGCAAGCACCATCGCGCCGGTTTGCTGAAGCTGTTCCGGCTGGGGCTGCGCGAGCAGGTCAAGTTCCTGGAAAAGAACCTGGCCGACCTGACCAAGATCAGCATGCTCTATATGACGCTGGGCACGCAGGAGGAATTGCGCGACCAGATCATCGACTGCGCGCTGGGCCAGGCCTGCCTGGCCGAGCCCTGGCCGGTCAACGAGCAGCAGTTCGAGGCCCGGCGCGCCGACGGCAAGGGCCGGCTGGGCCTGCTGGCCCAGGAAGTGGCGCGGCTGGCCGGCGCGGTGCTGACGGAATACGCGGCGCTGCAACGCAAGCTGCCCCAGGCCAAGCCGCACGCGGCCGCCTATGCCGACCTGCAGCAGCAGCTGGGCGCGCTGATGCCCAAGTGGTTCATCCGCGACACGCCCTATGCCCAGCTGTCGCACTATCCGCGCTATCTGAAGGCGGCGGTGGCGCGCATCGACAAGCTGCGCGCCGACCCGGCCCGTGACGCCAAGCTGGTGGGCGAGATGACGCCGCTGCTGACGCAGTACCAGCGGGCGCGCGCGGCGCTGAAGGGCGCGCCCGACCCGCGCCTGGACGAGTTCCGCTGGCTGCTGGAAGAGCTGCGGGTGGCCCTGTTCGCCCAGGAGCTGCGCACGCCGATGCCGGTGTCGGTCAAGCGCTTGATGAAGAGCTGGGAATCGATAGCTAGATAGCCCCCCCGAGCGCTGCGCGCTTCCCCCAGGGGCATGCCTACGGACCGGCAAAGCCGGCTCCGTGGCATCCCGATGGGGAGCGCCTGTTGCTTGTGGGGCGTGAGTGCTGTGGCTGCGTGACAACCTGGGGGGGCGGGCATGGTGGAAGTGGAGCGCCCAGAAGGGTTGTGGGCTCCGCGAGGTCTCGTTTTTTGGGGCGTGTGCAAGTGGGTTGAAAGTGCGTTGAAAGCAGGGTGAAATAGCCAGGGATTTCAAGTGCCGGCGTTCAGAAATGCGTCATCTGGTTATGCTTGAATGCTCGGGCTTTTCGACTCCCTCCGCCTTGGAGCCTTGCCGCCATGTTCGAGCTGTTCAGCAACCGGACCCGCCCATCGTCCCTGTCCCGCTCGGCGCCCAATCGATGGGACTGGGCCCTGCTGCCGCTGGTGCTGGCGATCCTGGCGCTGATGGCCTACGGGGCCTCGCAGATGAGCCGGCCCTTCGCCGTGGGCGAGGAACTGCCGATCTCGCTGGATCCGGTCTACCTGCCGTACTACCTGCTGCGCACCATCCTGCGCATGTTCACGGCGCTGGCGTTCTCGCTGGTGTTCAGCTTCGTCTTCGCCGCCATCGCCGCCAAGTACCGGACGGCGGAAAAGGCCATGGTCCCGATGCTGGACATCCTGCAGTCGGTGCCCATCCTGGGTTTCCAGGCCATCGCCATCGCGCCCTTCATCGCGCTGTTCCCCGGCAACCTGCTGGGCGTGGAATGCGCCGCGATTTTCGCCATCTTCACTTCGCAGGCCTGGAACATGGCGTTCAGCCTGTACCAGTCCATGCGCACGGTGCCGCCCGAGCTGCACGAGGCGGCGCGCGTGTTCCGGCTGTCGGGCTGGCAGCGTTTCTGGCGGCTTGAGCTGCCCTATGCCACGCCGGGCCTGCTGTGGAACATGATGATGTCCATGTCGGGCGGCTGGTTCTTCCTGGTGGCGGCCGAGGCCATTTCGGTGGCGGGCCAGGACATCAAGCTGCCTGGCATCGGCTCCTACATCGCCGTGGCCATCGAATCGGAGAACGGCGCCGCCATCGCCTGGGCCATCCTGGCCATGATGGCCGGCATCCTGCTGTACGACCAGCTGTTCTTCCGCCCGCTGCTGGCCTGGGCCGACAAGTTCCGCTTCGAGGAATCGCAGGGCGACGCCGCGCAGCAGTCCTGGCTGCTGGACTGGACCCGCCGCAGCCGCTGGATGATGGCGCTGTCGAACCGCTTCTGGGCGCGCATGCGCCGGGCGCTGGGCTGGTTCAGCGTGCCGTATGACGGCACCTCGATCCGCGCCCGCGCCAAGGCGCCCGATCCGCGCTGGTCGCGCGTCTGGGATTCCCTGCTGGCCGCCGGCGCGCTGCTGGCGACCTACAAGCTGGTGGTCTTCGTGCACGAGGACGTGGGCTGGAGCGAGGTGCTGCACGTGGTGGGCCTGGGCGGCCTCACTCTGGTGCGCGTGTTGCTGCTGATCGGCCTGGCCTCGCTGTTCTGGGTGCCGGTGGCGGTCTGGATCGGGCTGCGGCCGAAGTACTCGCAGAAAGTCCAGGCCGTGGCGCAGTTCCTGGCCGCCTTCCCGGTCAACCTGCTGTTCCCGCTGGTGGTCTTCGTGATGGTGGCCTGGAAGCTGAATCCGGACATCTGGCTGAGCCCGTTGATGGTGTTCGGCACCCAGTGGTACATCCTGTTCAACGTGGTGGCAGGGGCGTCCACCATTCCCAACGAATTGCGCCTGGCCTCCGCCAACCTCGGGCTGAAGGGCTGGCTGCTGTGGCGCCGGGTCTATCTGCCGGCCGTGTTCCCCAGCTTCATCACCGGCGCCATCACCGCCAGCGGCGGCTCGTGGAACGCCAGCATCGTGTCCGAGTACGTGAGCTGGGGCGATACCTCGCTGATGGCTACCGGCCTGGGCAGCTACATCAAGCAGATGACCGAGCAGGGCGACTTCCACCGCATCGCGCTGGGCATCGGCGTGATGTGCGTGTTCGTCATGCTGCTGAACCGATTCTTCTGGCGCAAGCTCTATCTGTTGGCCCAGGACCAGGGCCGCTAGGAAACCTCATGAACGCCAATACCCTGATCGAACTGCATGACGTGGGCAAGTCCTTCCGCGCCGCCGACGGCACGGCGCGGCATGTGCTGGAGCACGTGGATTTCATCCTGCATGAAGGCGAGATCGTGGCCCTGCTGGGCAAGTCCGGCTCGGGCAAGTCCACGCTGCTGCGCATCATGGCGGGCCTGGTCAACGCCGACCAGGGCACTGTCATGTATCGGGGCCAGCCGGTGTACGGTCCGGCGGCGGGCATCTCCATGGTGTTCCAGTCCTTCGCGCTGTTCCCGTGGCTGACGGCCCAGCAGAACGTGGAGCTGGGGCTGGAGGCGCAGGGCGTGGCGCCGGCCGAGCGCGCCCGCCGCGCCGACGAGGTGCTGGATCTGATCGGGCTGGGCGGCTTCGGTGGCGCGCTGCCGCGCGAGCTGTCCGGCGGCATGCGCCAGCGCGTGGGCATCGCCCGGGCGCTGGTGATGAACCCCGACGTGCTGCTGATGGACGAGGCCTTCTCGGCGCTGGACGTGCTGACCGGCGAGACGCTGCGCGACGACATGCTGGAACTCTGGGACGAAAGCCGCATCTCGACCAAGGGCATCCTGATCGTCTCGCACAACATCGAGGAAGCGGTCATGATGGCCGACCGCATCATCGTGTTCGCCAGCGATCCGGGCCGCATCCGCAGCCAGGTGCAGATCGGGCTGCCGCGGCCGCGCAACCCGGATTCGGCCGAGGTGCGGGCGCTGATCGACGAGGTCTACGCGCTGATGACCTCGCGCCCGGCGCACGGCGCACCCACCCCGCGCCAGCAGGGCCTGGGCTACCGCTTCCCGCAGACCGAGGTCGAGCGCATGGAGGGCGTGCTGGACGTGCTGGCCGAGGCGCCGTTCAACGGCCGCGCCGACCTGCCCAAGCTGGCCGAGGAAGCCGAGATCTCCGACGACGACCTGCTGCCGGCCTGCGAGGCGCTGGGCCTGTTCGGCCTGGCCCAGATCGACCGGGGCGACATCTTCCTGACGCCGCTGGGGCAGCGCTACGTGCTGGCCGACCAGGGCCAGAAGCAGCTCATCTTCGGCCGCCAGCTGCTGGCGCACGTGCCGCTGGCCGCGCATATCCGCCACAGCCTGGAGCAGGAGCCCACCGGCCAGCTGCCGGAAAAGAACTTCCTCGATTCGCTGGAGGAATTCCTCAAGCCCGACGAGGCCGAGCGCGTGCTGAAGATCGCGGTGGAGTGGGGGCGCTACGGCGAGATCTACGGTTATGACTACCGGACCGGCGTGCTGACGCTGCCGGAGCCGGAGCAGGAGCCGGCGGCCTGAGGCTCCCGGCGGGAGCCGCGCAAATGAAAAAAGCCGGCGCGGTCGCCGGCTTTTTCCTGTCCGCGCGGCGGCTCAGAGCGCGATGAACGCCACCACCACCAGCACGATCAGGCCGTACTTGACCACCTTGTAGGCGTTGCGGTTCCAGGCCTTGAAGGCCTTGCGCTTCTGCTCGAAGCGCCAGTGCGCGTGCGTCAGCTTGTTGATGGCGCCGGTCTGGTCGCCGCCGTCGTTGGGCGAGCTGGCGGCCGACATCACCACCCGGCCGAACCAGCGGTTGAAGGCCTCGGCCCAGCGCCACTTCAGGGGGCGTTCGACGTCGCAGAACAGGATGATGCGGTTCTGCTGCGTCTTGTTATAGGCCTCGTGCACATAGGTTTCGTCGAACACCACGCTTTCGCCGTCGCGCCAGCTGTAGGTTTCGCCGTCCACGATGATGTGGCAGCCGTCGTCGTTGGGCGTGGACAGGCCCAGGTGGTAGCGCAGCGAGCCGGCGAAGGGGTCGCGGTGGGCGTTGAGCTGGCCGTCCGGCGGCAGCTCGGCGAACATGGCGGCCTTGACCTTGGGCAGCGTCTTGAGGATGGCCACGGTCTTGGGGCAGAGTTCCTCGGCCGAGGGGTGGCGCGCGTCATACCACTTCAGGTAGAAGCGCTTCCAGCCGTACTTGAAAAAGGAGCTGAAGCCGATGTCGTTGTGCCCGTCGGCCGCGCGGATGCGGCGCATCTCGGCCATCTGCAGCGCTTCGTCGCGGATCGTCTCCCAATTGTCGTCCAGCACCTTCAGTTCGTCGATCTCGCGCGACGGCAGGTAGGGCGTGGTGGGCACGCGCGAGGCCAGCACCATGAAGGCGTTGACCGGCGCCAGCAGCACGGAGTGGTCCAGCAGCTGCCGGCTCAGCGGCAGCTTGACGCGGCCGCGGAAGTGCGCAAACAGGATGGCGGCGAGCCAGATCCCGGGAATGAGCCATTTCATACGTGAATCTCGTCCTGGAACAGGATTTCGGGTGCAAGGCGTATTGTTACACAGGGTTGCGGGGCGCCCGGATCGGGATCCCGGCGCGAAAGGGGTTTCGACCGATATGACTGGGTACAATTCCCGCCATGTCCGAAGCCGCAATAACTCCGTCCCCCTTTGTCCACCTGCGCGTCCACTCCGAGTTCTCGGTCGTCGACGGCATCGTGCGCATTCCCGACCTGATCAAGCGGGTCGCCAAGCTGGGCCAGCCGGCCGTGGCGCTGACCGACCTGTCGAACCTGTTCGGCCTGATCAAGTTCTACAAGGGCGCGCGCGGCGCCGGGATCAAGCCCATCGCCGGCTGCGATGTCTGGATCACCAACGACGACGACCGCGACAAGCCGTTCCGCCTGCTGCTGCTGGTGCGCAACCATCAAGGCTACCTGAACCTGTGCGAGCTGCTGACCCAGTCCTTCCTGGTCAACCAGGGCAAGGGCCGGGCCGAGATCCGGCGCGAATGGCTGCAGGGCCAGGAAGGCCTGATCGCCCTGTCGGGCGGGCGCATGGGCGACGTGGGCCAGGCGCTGGACGCCGGCAACGCCGTCTCGGCGCTGGCGCTGGCGCGCCAGTGGGCGCTCCTGTTTCCGGGCAGCTACTACATCGAGCTGCAGCGCGCCGGTTTCGACGGCGACGAGGCCTACACCCAGGCGGCCATGCGGCTGGCGGCCGAGGCCGGCCTGCCGGTGGTGGCCACCCATCCGGTGCAGTTCCTGGACGACCATGAATTCCAGGCCCACGAGGCCCGCGTCTGCATCGCCGAAGGCGAGATCCTGGCCAATCCGCGCCGCGTGCGCCGCTTCACCAAGGACCAATACCTGCTCAGTTCCGAGGAAATGCACCGGCGCTACGCCGACGTGCCCTCGGCGCTGGCCAACACGGTCGAGATCGCCAAGCGCTGCAACCTGAGCCTGGTGCTGGGCAAGCCGCGCCTGCCCAACTTCCCCACGCCCGACGGCGTGTCGCTGGACGACTACCTGGTGCAGCTGTCCGAGCAGGGCCTGGAAAAGCGCCTGGCCTTCCTGTTCCCGGACGAGGCCGTGCGCGAGTCCAAGCGCGAGCAGTACTACGAGCGCCTGCGGTGGGAGTGCAAGACCATCATCCAGATGGGCTTCCCGGGCTACTTCCTGATCGTGCAGGACTTCATCAACTGGGGCAAGAACAACGGCGTGCCCGTGGGCCCCGGCCGGGGCTCGGGCGCCGGCTCGCTGGTGGCCTACGCGCTGGGCATCACCGACCTGGACCCGATCCGCTATGACCTGCTGTTCGAGCGCTTCCTGAATCCGGAGCGGGTGTCCATGCCCGACTTCGATATCGACTTCTGCCAGGACAACCGCGAACGCGTCATCGACTACGTCAAGGAAAAGTACGGGCGCGCGGCCGTGAGCCAGATCGCCACCTTCGGCACGCTGGGCGCCAAGGCCGTGGTGCGCGACGCCGGCCGGGTGCTGGACATGCCCTATATGTTCTGCGACGGTCTGTCCAAGCTGATCCCGTTCAACCCGATGGATCCGTGGTCGCTGGAGCGCACGCTCAAGGACGAGCCGGCCTTCAAGGAACGCTACGAGCAGGAAGAGGAAGTGCGCGGGCTGGTGGACCTGGCCCAGCCGCTCGAGGGCCTGACCCGCAACATCGGCATGCACGCCGGCGGCGTGCTGATCGCGCCGGGCAAGCTGACCGACTTCTGCCCGCTGTATTGCCAGCCCGGCCAGGAGAACAGCGCGGTCTCGCAGTTCGACAAGGACGACGTCGAGGCTGCCGGCCTGGTGAAGTTCGACTTCCTGGGCCTGCGCAACCTGACCATCCTGGACTGGGCGGTGCGCTACGTGCGCCAGTTCAACGCCGACAAGCGCGACTTCGACGTGATGGCGCTGGAGCTGGACGACGCGGCGGCCTACAAGATCCTGTGCGACGCCAACACCACGGCGGTGTTCCAGCTGGAATCGCGCGGCATGAAGGAGCTGCTCAAGAAGCTGCGGCCCAACACCTTCGAAGACATCATCGCCATGCTGGCCCTGTACCGTCCGGGGCCGCTGGAATCGGGCATGGTGGACGACTTCGTCAACCGCAAGCACGGCCGCGCCTCGGTCGACTACTTCCACTCGGACCTGGAGAGCACCCTCAAGAGCACCTATGGGGTCATCGTCTACCAGGAACAGGTGATGCTGATCTCGCAGATCATCGGCGGCTACTCGCTGGGCGGCGCCGACCTGCTGCGCCGCGCCATGGGCAAGAAAAAGCCCGAGGAAATGGCCAAGCACCGCGAGCTGTTCGAGCAGGGCGCCAAGGAAAAGGGCCATGACCCGGACCTGGCGGTCAAGCTGTTCGACCTGATGGAGAAGTTCGCGGGCTACGGCTTCAACAAGTCGCACTCGGCCGCCTACGCGCTGATCTCGTACCAGACCGCCTGGCTCAAGGCGTATCACCCGACCGAGTTCCTGGCCGCCACCATGTCGTCCGACATGGACGACACCGACAAGGTGCAGATCTTCTGCCGCGACGCCCAGGACAACGGCGTCGAGGTGCTGCCGCCGGACGTGAACCACTCGGGCTACCGCTTCGAGCCGGTGGCCGACAAGCACACCGAGAAGGGCAAGCCGCCGCGCACCATGCGCTACGGCCTGGGCGCGGTCAAGGGCACGGGGCAGGGCGCGGTCGAGGAGATCCTGCGGGCGCGCAAGGAAGGCGGCCCGTTCCAGAACCTGTTCGACTTCTGCCGCCGCGTCAGCAAGCATTCCGTCAACCGGCGCACCGTCGAGGCGCTGATCAAGGCCGGCGCCTTCGACGCCATCGAGCCCAACCGCGCCGCCATGCTGGCCTCGGTGCCCACGGCCATGGAAGCGGCCGAGCAGGCCGCGCGCAGCGCCAACCAGGCCTCGCTGTTCGGCGACGACAGCGGCGACGTGGTGGCCGGCGAGCTGGCCAAGGTCGCGCCCTGGGACCTGCACAAGAAGCTCACCGAGGAAAAATCGGCGCTGGGCTACTACTACAGCGGCCACCTGTTCGACGCCTGGCGCGACGAAGTGCGCCGCATCGTGCCCATGCAGCTGGCGCGGCTGGAGCCGCAGCGCGACCTGCAATGGATGTGCGGGGTGCTGGCCGGCGTGCGCACCATGATGACCCGGCGTGGCAAGATGGTGTTCGCGGTGCTGGATGACGGCACCGCCCAGGTCGAGATTTCGGTGTTCAACGAGCTCTACGAAAAGCACCGCAACCGGCTGCGCGAGGACCAGCTCATCATCGTGCAGGGCAAGGTCAGCAATGACGACTATTCGGGCGGCATGCGCATCGTGGCCGACCAGCTGTATGACCTGCAGCTGGCGCGCGAGGCGCGCGCCAAGTCGCTGCGCGTCAAGCTCAACGGCGGCGCCGACGCCGCGCGGCTGCGGCAGTTGCTCAATCCGTTCCGCGCCGAGCCCGAGAACGGCATCCCCGGCGTGCCGGTCGATATCGTCTATACCAAGAACAACTTCCTGTGCACGGTCCGGCTGGGCGAGGAATGGCGCGTGCGCATGGCCGACGCGCTGTTCGAAAACCTGAACGCCTGGACCAAGCCCGACGGCGTCGAGGTCACCTACTGATGCGTAAGCTGCGTATCGTCCACTCCGAAGCCGCCACCAGCTTCGGCGGCCAGGAAGGCCGCATCTTCAAGGAAATGAATGCCATGCGCGCGCGCGGGCATCATGTCGAGGCCATCTGCCAGCCGCAGGCGCTGCTGGCCACGCGCCTGTCCGAGGCCGGCTTCACCGTGCACACGCTGGAAATGGACGGCCCGCTCAACTACCTGAAGGGCGTGGCCACCATACGCGGCATCCTGCGGGCGGGCCGTTTCGACGTGCTCAACACGCACAGCCGGCGCGACACCGTGATCGCGGCGGCGGCCGGCCGGCTGGCCGGCACG
Source organism: Achromobacter sp. Marseille-Q0513 (assembly GCF_018195695.1). Classification (NCBI taxonomy): domain Bacteria; kingdom Pseudomonadati; phylum Pseudomonadota; class Betaproteobacteria; order Burkholderiales; family Alcaligenaceae; genus Achromobacter; species Achromobacter sp. Marseille-Q0513. The sequence continues at coordinate 12,125 of NZ_JAGTJY010000110.1, forward strand.
CCGCTGATCGTGCGCACGCGGCACCTGTCCAACAAGGTCGGCTCGCTGTGGTCCTATACCCGGCTGCCGCATTGCGTCACCACCGTCAGCGACCACGTGCGCCAGCACCTGATCGATCGCGGCGTGCCGCCGGGTCGCGTGGCCACCGTGTACTCGCCCATCGTGCTGCCGCCGCCCGTGGAGCATTCCACGCTGCGCGGCGAGCTGGGCCTGGCCCAGGACGACGTGGTGGTCGGCTGTGTGGCCGTGATGCGCGCCACCAAGGGCCACAAGGACCTGATCGACGCCATCGCCCCGCTGATGGCCAGCCGCCCCAAGCTGCACCTGGTGTTCGTCGGGGGCGGCTCGCCGGTGTTCGAGCAGACCCAGGAATACGTGGCGCGACTGGGCCTGCAGGACCGCATCCACCTGATGGGCATGCGGCGCGACGTGCCCAACCTGCTGGCCGGCTTCGACCTGTTCGCGCTGGCCACCCAGCAGGAAGCGTCCGGCACCGTCTACGTCGAGGCGCAGGCCAGCGGCCTGCCGGTGGTGGGCACGGACGTGGGCGGCGTGTCCGAGATGTTCCGCGATGGCGAGACCGGCATCCTGGTGCCGCCCAAGGACCCGGCGGCGCTGGCCGCCGCGCTGACGCGGCTGATCGATGATCCTGCCCTGCGCCGCGCCATGGGCGAGGCCGGCCGCAAGCTGGTCTGGGACGAAGGCGTGTTCTCGCCGTCGCGGTTGGCCGAGAACACCGAGGCGGTCTACTGCAAGTGGCTGGCGGAGCGCGGCAAATGAGCTCGCGCAGCGCGCCCAACGTGCCGGTGCTGATGTACCACCACGTGACGCCGGCCGGCGGCATGATCGCCGCCACGCCGGACGTGTTCGAAGACCAGATCGCGCGCCTGGCGCGCGCCGGCTACCAGTCGCTGTCGGCCGACCAGTTCGCCGCCTGCCTGGCCGGCGAGCCCGTGCCCGAGCGTTCGGTGCTGATCACCTTCGACGACGGCTACCTGAACAACTGGGTCCACGCGCATCCGGTGCTGGCGCGCCACGGCATGCGCGCCGTGCTGTTCATCATCACCGGCTGGATCGGCGACGGTCCCGTCCGGCCGCATGCCGGGCAGGGCGGGCCGCTGCCCGCCACGCCGGACCACGACGCCTGCAAGCAACTGGTCGCCGCCGGCCGCGCCGACGAGGTCATGCTGCGCTGGAGCGAGATCGAGGCCATGCGCGCCGCCGGCACCTTCGAATTCCATTCCCATACCCACACGCACACGCGCTGGGACAAGGAATGCGCCGGCGACGTCCAGGCCAAGCGCGCCCGCATCGCCGACGAGCTGCGGCTGTCGCGCGAGGCGCTGGCCGGACGCCTGGGCAGCGTCAGCGACCACCTGTGCTGGCCGCAGGGCTATTTCGACGCCGACTACGTGGCGGCGGCGCGCGAGGCTGGCTTCCGGCACCTGTACACTACCGACCCTTTCGGCCAGAACACGCCCGGCGCGGATCCCGAGCACATCTACCGCTTCGCGGTGCGCAATCGCGGCGGCTCCTGGCTCAACCGGCGCATCTGGCTGTCGCGCGACCCGTTCTGGGGCCCGCGCTACCACGCCTGGAAAGCCTGGAAAAAGCGTCTTAGGAATCGCGGATGAAGCTATCGGTCATCATCATCACCAAGAACGAGGCGGCCAACATCGCCAAGTGCCTCAAGTCCGTGGACTTCGCCGACGAGTTCATCGTGGTGGACTCCGGCAGCACCGACGGCACGGTCGAGCTGGCCCGCGCGCTGGGCGCGCGCGTGGAAGTGACGAGCGACTGGCCCGGCTTCGGGCCGCAGAAGAATCGCGCCGTGGACCTGGCGACCGGCGACTGGGTGCTGTCCATCGACGCCGACGAACTGGTCACGCCGGAACTGGCGCGCGAGATCCAGGAAACGCTCAAGGCGCCGCGCGGCGATGTCTATGAAATGCCGCGCCTGTCCAATTTCTGCGGCCGCGACATCCGCCACAGCGGCTGGTGGCCCGACTACGTGGTGCGCCTGTTCAAGCGCGGCACGGCGCGCTTCAACGACGCCTATGTGCATGAGCGCGTGGTGCCGAACGACGGCAAGCGCCCGCTGCAGCTCAAGGGCCATTTCCACCATTTCCCCTACGACACGCTGGACGCGCTGATCAACAAGATCAACCGCTATTCGTCGGACGCCGCCGCGTCGATGTACGCCAAGGGCCGGCGCACCTCGATCTTCGGCGCGCTGGGGCACAGCTTCTGGACCTTCGTGCGCATCTACCTGATCCGCCGCGGCTTCCTGGACGGCCGCCACGGCCTGGTGCTGGCCGTGACCGCCGCGTCGGGCAGCTTCTACCGCTATTCGAAGCTGATGTTCCTGGCCGAGAAGAACAAGCAGTGAAGATCCTCTACACGAACTTCCACGGCGGCAACGGCGGCGGTCACGTCACCTACATCATCAACCTGGCGCGCGCGCTGTCGCGCGAACACCAGATCACCGTCGCGGCGCCGTCCACCAGCCGCCTGTACCGCTACGCCAAGGCGATTCCGGGCGTCACGGTCGAGGACATGCGCTACACCACGCGCCCCTCGTCCTGGTTCGGCGACCGTGCCCGGCTGCGCCGGCTGATCAAGACCGGCGGCTTCGACATCATCCATGCCAACGGCTCGGCCGACCACAAGCAGGTGATGCTGGCCACGCTGGCCATGGCGCGCCGCCCGCGCATCGTATTCACCAAGCACAACGACCATCCGCTGACCAGCTTCGGCCACAAGCTGCGGGTGGCGCTGGCCACCGACCACGGCATCGCCGTCAGCGACTACATCCACGGCATCATGGCGGCGTCGCCCTACGGCCGGCGCCCCATCACCACCATCCGCCACGGCATCGACACGAACTTCTTCGCGCCGCCGCCGCCCGACAGCCTGGACAAGCTGCGCGAGCTGATCTTCGGCCCGGAATGGCGCGGCAAGCTGCTGCTGGGCAGCGCCGGCGGCACCGACTACGACAAGGGCTGGCTGGACCTGGTGGCCGCCGTGGCTGCGCTGCCGCCCGAGGACAAGGCGCGGGTGCTGCTGATGGTGGCCGGCGATCCGCCGTCCGAGGCCAAGCTGGCGCGCGTGCGCGAGCTGGGCATGATCGACCAGGTGCGCTTTCCCGGCCTGCTGGACGATGTGCGCGCCTCGCTGGCGTCCTGCCATGCGGGTTTCGTGCTGTCGTACCGCGAGGCGCTGTCCTTCGCCTGCCGCGAGATCATGGGCCTGGGCCTGCCGGCCCTGGTCAGCGACGCCGGCGGCCTGCCCGAGAACGTGACCGACGGCGGGGACGGCTGGATCGTGCCGGTGCGCGACGTGCCGGCCATGACCGCCAGGCTGCGGCTGATGCTCGACCAGCCGGACACGGTCCGGCAGATGGGCCGCAACGCCCGGGAAACGGCCCTGCGCGACTTCAACCTGCACCGTTTCGCCGCCGCCACGCTGGACGTCTACCAGCGTACGCTGGCTGGACGCTGACCTTATAATCCGGTCCATGCGTATCCCCATTCTCATGTACCACCAGATCGGCGAGCCCAATCCCAAGGGCACGCCGTTTCGCGGCCTGACGGTGCACCCGTCCGACTTCACCCGCCAGATGCGCTGGATGCGCCGGCTGGGCTATCGCGGCCTGTCCATGCGCGACGTCATGCCCTATGTGCGCGGCGAGCGCCAGGGCAAGGTGTTCGGCATCACGTTCGACGACGGTTTCCGCAACGTCTATGAAAATGTCACGCCGGTGCTGAGCGAGCTGGGTTTCACCGCCACCAATTACTTCGTCTCGCACCAGTTCGATGGCGGCAACGTCTGGGACAAGCACGTGGGCATTCCGCACGCGCCGCTCATGTCCGTGAGCGAGATGCGCGCCTGGGCCCAGGCCGGCAATGAGGTCGGTTCGCACACGCTGGACCACGTCCACCTGCCCGCGCTGTCGCCCGACGAGGCCCGCCGCCAGATCGTCGAATCCAAGGACGAGCTGGAACAGGCGCTGGGCGCGCCGGTCACGGCCTTCTGCTATCCGTATGGCGAGCAGCAGCAGGAGCACCGCGACATGGCGCGCGAGGCCGGCTACGACAATGCCACGCTGACCGTGCGCGGCCGCGCCGGCGCCGATGACGATGTCTTCGGGCTGCCGCGCGTGACGGTGTCGCGTTCGACCGGCATCCTCCGCTTCCTGCAGAAGTGCCTGACCCGGTATGAAGACTCCCGCCGGCGCGGTTGAGCGGCGGCTGCGCATCGCGCTGCTCGTCGACCGTTTCGGCAACCGCTTCGGCGGCGCCGAGGCTTATGGCGTCGAGCTGATGCGGGTGCTGGGGCAGCGCCACGACATCGAGATCGTGGCGCGAGACTTCGACAGCGACCTGCCTTTTCCCTTCCTGCCCATCCGTTTCCCCGGCTGGCTGCCCAGCTGGATGCGCGTGCTGTATTTCGCCTGGCGCGCCGACCGGCTCACGCGCGGCCGCTTCGACATCGTGCATTCGCACATGAACGGCTGGGCCGGCGAGATCCAGGTCATGCACGTGACCCCGGTGCGCTACAACCGCCTGACCCGCGTCAAGCCGCTCAAGCGGCTGACCGCCTGGCTCAGCCCCCGGCTGGCGACCTACCTGCTGCTCGAGAAATCGCGCGTGCGTCCCGCGCCCGAGCGCCGCGTGGTGGCCGTGTCCGGGCTGATCATGGACCAGCTGCACCGTAGCTACGGTCCGAGCCTGGCCGTGGACATCATCGCGCCCGGCGTCAAGCTGCCCTCGGCCGCCGATGCCGCCCAGCGCCAGGCCGTGCGCGGCCGGCTGGGCTGGGACGACGACACCATCGGCTGCCTGCTGGTGGCGCGCAACCCGCTGCGCAAGGGTCTGCCGGCGCTGCTGGACGCCTTGGCGCAGCTGCCCGCGCACTACCGGCTGCTGGTGGTCGGGGCCGACGACGCCACGCGCGAACGCGTGCGCGGCGCGGGCGCCATCGCGCACCGGGTCGCCCTGATCGAACCCACCCCCGAAGTCGCCCAGTATTTCAGCGCGGCCGACATCTACGCCCATCCCACGCTGAACGACAGCTACGGCATGGCGCCGCTGGAAGCCATGTCGCATGGCCTGCCGGTGGTGGTCAGCTCGCCCGCCTACTGCGGCTTCGCACAGTACCTGTCAGCGGGCAAGGACGCGCTGATCCTGCAGGATCCGCGCAACGGCGCGCAGCTGGCGCAGGCGCTGGAGCGGCTTGGGTCGGAACCCGAACTGCGCGCCTCGCTGGCCGAACGCGGCCTGGCCATCGCGCGCGAGCAGAGCTGGGAAGCGGTGGCGGCGCGCTATGAAAACCTCTACGCGCAGGTGCTGCGCGAACGGGAGCAGGCCACGGCCTGATCGGGAAAACAGGAAACGGGGCGTGCATCGTCCCGTTTTCTTTGCGTCCTTGCCCCGGGGCGATAGCACCGAGGCAAGGCGATGGCCGGAAGCCGGGCCGCTAAATCAGGCCTTGCGCTTGCATCGCCAGCAGCAGCCGTTCAGCGCCGAAGGCGAAACCCGCGCCTTCCGGGTATGCACCGCCGCCGAGTATCTGCTGCTGTGCGCCCAGTTCGGCGCAGCGCATTTCGAAGCCCTGGCCGTCCAGGTAATAGCTGAGGCCTCTTTTCGCCATGCCATCGGTCTGGTAGCGCAAGCCCAGCGCATCCAGGAAACCGGCGGCCAGGGCTTGGCTGCGGCGGGAGGCGGAGGCCGGGTCCGGGCTCAGCAATTCAAATCCCAGCTGGGTGAATTCCCGATACCGCCCCGCCTGCGGCCGCTCATAGCGGTAGCATCGCGCGATGTAGAACAGTGGCCTTTCAAGTCGCCTGCCGAGTAGCTCGGCGCTACGTTCCTGGAACAGCGCGGTGGCTTCCGGGATCAGGCAGCACGGGCGGCCCTTCTTGTCCGCGAAGGCCCACATCTGGCCCATGATTTCACTGCCGCCGGTCTTCTTGATGAACGTGTCCTGCGCCCACAGGGCGGGGACGATGGCTTCCTCGGCGCCAGCTTCAATGAAGGTAGCTCCGGTAGCGGTTTTCCAGCGCGCGGGTCTGGGCGGCTTCGTTGCCGACGATGAATCGGGTTCCTCGGATCATGGTCATGGTGATGCTCCTGGTTCGGAAAGAAGGAATAAAAAAAGGCGCCTGTTGGCGCCTTGGTCGTTGAGCACGGTACGGGTGTCGGATGCGTATTCCCGGAATCCTTGCTATGGACGTAACGAACCACGGCGCAATAGGCTGCTGCCGTGGTGGTGAAGCTTGACGAGGTCGTTACGGAAATCCATCGCCGTATCCTCACACAAGGCATCCAGCTTGTAAACCCAGCCTGGCGCGCCGGCGAATGGATCGCGGTTCAGACGGACACGGAAGTTTCCCGCTCCAGCCAGCCGAGCCAATGCATCGCCTGCTCCCGGCTGCCTCCGCACATCTCGGCCGACGGCCGCAGCCCGCCACAGACGGCCGGCCGCTCGGGCTGCCCGAAAATCCCGCAGCGCTCATCCGCCAGCAACTGCGCGCAGCGCACGCCGGCCGGCTTGCCATCCGGCATGCCAGGAATCGGACTGGAAATCGACGGCGCGGTACAACAGGCCCCACAGCCAGGCCGGCAGTCCTGCGCCTGCAAATGCATATTCATAGATCCTATTTATCCACGCCAACAACTCTGGCTACGCCAACAGCTCTGGTCCACGCCAGCAACCACCGCGACCCGGGCCGCGCGGAGCCGGCTCCGCCGGTCCGCAGCGGCGCCCCCTTGAGGGGGAAGCGCCGCAGGCGCTTCGGGGGTGGACCTACACCCAGCCGCGCAGCCAGTAGACGAACAGGCCCGCGTATTCCTTGATGATGGAGCGGCTGGCGTCGAACGTGCGCTGGTCGGGCACCCACAGCGACAGCGAGCCGTCGGTGGGCGGCACGATCTGCGGCGGCGCCGGCGCGGCGATGGCGACCACGCCCTGCTTGGCGAAGGCGGCCATGGCGCGCGGCATGTGCAGCGCCGAGGTCACCAGCAGGATCTTGCCGATGCCGCGGGCCTTGAGCTGGTCCTCGGTCATGGCGGCGTTCTCGTAGGTGGTGCGGCTGGAGTTTTCCAGGATCAGCGCCGTTTCCGGCACGCCTTGCTGGCGGATGGCGTGGGCCATGCCGCGGGCTTCGCTGACGTCGCCTTCCAGCGCGCCGCCCGACAGCAGCACCTTGGGCGCGCGGCCGGCCAGGTAGAGCTGGGCGGCGATGTCGATCCGCACCACGGCCTTGTCCTTTTCATAGGGCAGGAACCAGTTGGCGCGGCCGTTGGCCGTGTTGCCGCCCAGCACCACGATCGCGTCGGCGGTCGGGGACTGCTCGGGCGACAGGTGGGGATAGCGGCTTTCCAGCGCCCCGCCCAGCCAGACCGAGGTCGCCGGCAGCGACCAGGCCAGCGCCCATAGCAGGCCCGCGACGATCAGCGCGCCGCCGGTCTTGCGCAGCCGGAACAAGCCCAGCACCAGGCCGATGACGACCAGCGTCATGCACAGGTTGAACGGAATGATGAGGTTGGTCAGATAGCTGGAAAAGGTCATGTCTAAACAATCCGGTTACTGCTGGCCGTCCAGCAGGCGCCTGGCCTGCTGTTCGACTTCGTCCTCCGGCGGCCATGCGTCTTCAGCGCCCACGCAGACCGCGCGCGGCGACCAGGGGCCGGTGCGGCCGGGCCGGGTGACGCCGAACAGCGTGAGCTGCCGGGCGGACGCGGCGGCGGCCACGTGCGAGACGCCTGAATCGTTGCAGATCACCAGGGCCGACCGCGCGGTCAGGGCGGCGAAGGCGCCGAGCGACAGCGGCGGCAGCAACTGGGCGGTCGGCGCATTGCGCCGGGCCTCGTCCGTTTCCGCGGGAGGAGGGCACATTACCACGGTATGGCCCTGATTCTGCAAGCCGCGGGTAAGTGTATCGAATCCTGGCCAGACTTTGATCTTGCCCTTGTGCAGGCCGGTGGCGGTGGGCGCGATCAGGACGAAGCGCTGGGCTGCGGGGAGGGGGGCGGCGAGGGCCTCGGGGGCCGCCCGCGCGTGGGCGGGCGGGAGCGGCAGGTCCAGCGGGGGGGCGGGTGGGGCCGGGCCGGCGGGCGGTCCCCAGCGCGTGAGCGCGGCGCGGGTCAGGTAGTGCCAGGATTCGACGGCGTGCAGGGATGCGTCCGGCTTGTCCACCGGCCAGCGCAGCAGCAGGCTGCGGCCGTCGTCCCGGTAGCCGGCCGACGGCAGGCCCGCCAGCCGGAACACCAGCGCGCTGGACAGCGAGTCGGGCAGCAGCAGGCCGCGGGCGCGCCCGCCGTCGCCCCCCCGCGCGCCGCGCGGGGTGGCGTCAGCCGCCCGGGCGTGCCCGACCCTGCCTCGCAACGCGGTGTAATACTCCTCGGCCAGGCCCCCTGCTCGGCCCCGCGTCGAGGCGCGCGGTGCGGTCACG